>JAICXV010000199.1 GCA_025934545.1 Verrucomicrobiia bacterium | reverse complement strand
GGCTGTTTGCGGTTCGGAAGGCATGTTGAGCCACGAGTATGCCGTGAATGAAACTTTTATCAAAGGTTGAAATGTGCGCGGCAGGCTCGCTACGATTCTGGCGATGAAACCATCGCGCCGTCAAATTCGTTTAACCTATCCCGACAGCGGACAATCGGTCCTCGCTGAATTGCTCGATGATGAGGCGCCCAACATTTGCAAAGCGATTTGGGACATGCTCCCGATTGAAACAAAAGTGATTCACGGCATGTATTCCGGCGCAGAAGTTTTCGCGATGGTTGAAAATCCGGAGCCGCTCACGGGACAAAATCTCGTGCAAATCCCATTACCCGGCGAACTGTTGTATTACTATGAAGCAAATCTCGGCGCAGCCGGCGGCAAAAAGCCAGTAGGGGAGATCGTCGTTGTTTACGGACGCGGCGTCATTTTGCGCGAGCACGAAGGGATTCCGACCAAATGCAGTTTGTTCGCGCGCATTCCCGGCGATTGGAAATACGATTGGGCTCCGTTCGCCCAGGAATGTCGCAAAGCGCGTTGGGAAGGGCCGCGAGTGCTGCGTATTGAACGGGTCGAAGCTAGCTGATCCGCTTTAAGCGCGGTCCCTTCGGCGTATCTTCAATCACCCAACCTTTTGCTTTCAGCTCGTCGCGAATCGCATCCGATCGCTTGAAATCCTTTGCTTTGCGCGCCGCCTGACGTTGTTCGAGAAGGCCCGTGATTTCCGCCGGAATATCTGCGTCCTGAGAAGTCGTCCCGACCCCGAGGACTGAGTTGATTTTATCCCACGACGCTAGAGCCGCCGCCGCTTGCGACGCTGAAAGTTGATTTCCCGCGAGCAAGCGATTCGTTTCCCGCACCCATTCGAAAACCTCACCCCACGCCTGCGAAATGTTTAGGTCATCATCCAACGCTTCGGAAAATTTCTGCAGCAACGCGCTATCCGCCGCCGCAGTCGCAGTGCCCGCGACCTCACGCAATTTCGTCAGGCACTCATCGATGCGACTCAGCGCCGTTCGAGCGCCGTGCAGTCCGTCCAGTGTGAAATTAAACGATTCGCGATAATGCGCCGTGAGCAGCAGATATCGAATCTCGCGCCCGCTAAAATTTTTCGCGAACAAATCGCGCGCGGTATAAAAATTACCGAGCGACTTGCTCATCTTCTTCCCTTCCACGAGCAAGTGCGCCCCGTGCAGCCAATAATTTACAAAGTGCTCACCCTGTTTTTGCGCAGCGGCGCCTTCACTTTGCGCGATTTCATCCTCGTGATGTGGGAACACCAGGTCTTCGCCGCCCATGTGAACGTCGAAACTTGGCCCGAGCAACTTCATGCTCATCGCGCTGCACTCGATATGCCAGCCGGGCCGGCCTTCGCCCCATGGACTGGCCCAAAAAACATCGCCGTCATCCGCCACCCGCGCTTTCCACAATGCAAAATCGGCAATCGATTCCTTTTCGTATTCGTCATTGCTGACGCGCTCGCCGCGGCGCATCTCTTCGAAATTGAGCTTGAGCAATTGACCGTAGCAATGACCCGCGCCCTGATATTTTTCGATGCTGAAATAAACCGAACCGTCGGCGGCCTTGTAAGCGATGCCGCGCGCAATCAGTTTTTCAATCAGCGCGATAATTTCCGCGATGAACTCGGTCGCACGCGGTGTATGATGCGGTCGCAGACAACCGAGCGCCTGAAAATCTTCGAAGAACAACCCCTCATATTTTCCCGTGAAATCGCGCAACGGCATCTTCGAATTGCGCACGCCTTTGATGATCTTGTCCTCGACGTCAGTGATATTCATCACATGCTCGACGGCGTAGCCTTTGAATTCGAAATAACGCCGGACAAGATCGGCGAAGACGAACGTGCGGAAATTTCCAATGTGGGCGACATCGTAGACCGTCGGCCCGCAGCAGTACATGCGCACCTGTTTACCAGCCGGGTCGCGTGGCACGAATTCCTGCACTGACCGCGAAAGTGTATTGAAAAACTTCAAGGGCATTTCGACCGAGCAGATTAAAGTCGGCGCGCCGAATGAAAAGTGCAAATTGATATCGCCCCTGACTGATCCTCGTTCGATGGCCGGATTGTTGACCTCCATCTCTGACTAACGATTTTTGAAAGTAATACGTGTAAGTATTATTTATTTGCCAAAGCCTCTGGCGACAACGATGCTATTCCCAGCCGAAAACCGCTCATGAAACTGCGTTGCGCCAGTATTTTGTTCGCTTGCGCCCTCGCGTCTTCCCACGCAGCTTCGCAATGGCCCATGTATCGAGGTGACGCAGCACTGACCGGCGTGGCTGACTCATCCGTTGCCAACAAACCTCAGTTGCTGTGGACATTTAAGAGTGGCGGAATTGTCCGTTCCTCACCCGTTATCGCCAACGGCAAAGTATTCATCGGTTCGGATGACGCTAAAGTTTACGCCCTGGATTTCGGCACCGGAACGAAAGTGTGGGAATTCAAAACTGACGGCCCGGTGCAGGCCGCTCCTTTATTTCAGAACAACAAACTGTTCATTGGTTCCACTGAAGGCGCGTTTTTTGCGCTCGACGCCAATACCGGAAAACAACTTTGGAAATACGGCACCGAAGGAAAAATCGCCGGTTCCGCCAATGCCTTTACTCAAAATGGCAAAACCCAACTTTTGATCGGCAGCTACGATTTCAAATTATACTGCCTTGATGCCGAAACTGGGAAATCCAATTGGACCTACGAAACCGGTAACTACGTCAACGGCACGCCGGCCATTGCCAATAATCAGACCATCTTCGGCGGTTGCGACGCTATCATTCACATCATTTCGTTGGCGGACGGCACCAAAGTAAAAGAAATTCCCGCCGGCGCATACATTGCCGCCTCGGTGGCGCTGGCGGACAATCGCGCTTACTTCGGCCATTACGAAAACGAATTTCTGTGCGTCGACCTTGGCGAAGGCAAAATCGTCTGGCACTTTCGCGATCGGGACTTCCCGTTTTTCGCCGCCGCCGCTGTGATAAAGGATCGCGTGATTTTCGGCGGCAACGACAAGGCGATTCATTGCCTCAATCGCGCCGACGGTAAATCACTCTGGACCTTCAACACGCGCGGCAAAGTGGAAAGTTCACCGGTTATCGCCGGCGACAAAGTGGTCGTCGGTTCAGACGACGGCCGCGTTTACACGATTGGATTGAACGACGGCAAAGAGCGTTGGTCCTACGACCTTGGCCAGCCCGTCGCCAGTTCACCCGCGGTTGCGGATGAAAAAATTGTGATAGGTTGTGATGACGGGAGCGTCAATTGTTTTGGCGTCAAAAAATGAGTGCGACAACTGAACAGCCGGTGCAAGCCCCGCCGTTGGAAAAGAAAACAACGGCCGGCAATTATTTTGTCTCGAACTACCCGCCGTTTTCCTTTTGGAAACCGGAGTTCGTTCCTGACGTCGTCCAATCGCTCGAACGCCCGCCGAAGCCTGCGCCGCTTGGCGTTTATCTGCACATCCCGTTTTGTCGCAAACGCTGTCACTTCTGTTATTTCAAAGTTTATACCGACAAAGATTCTTCATCGATCCGCGCCTACATCGATGCCGCGCTCCAGGAGTTGTCTATCTACGCAAAGAAACCGGTCATCGGCGGTCGCCCGGCAAATTTTGTTTATTTTGGCGGCGGCACGCCTTCGTATTTGTCGGTCGATCAACTCAAGCACTTAACTGAGGGTATGAAGCAGTTGATCCCGTGGACTGGCGTGGAAGAGGTCACGTTCGAATGTGAACCGGGAACACTGACAGAGCACAAGCTCGCCGCGATTCGTGACATGGGAGTGACGCGCCTGAGCCTTGGCGTGGAAAATTTCGACGATCACATTTTGGAAATCAATGGCCGTGCGCATCACAGCAAAGAAATCGCGCGTGCCTACGCCTTCGCGCGGCAACTTGGTTTTCCGCAAATCAACGTCGACCTCATCGCCGGCATGGTCGAGGAAACCGATGCCAATTGGAAAGAGTGCGTCCGCAAAGTCATCGAGATGTCGCCCGACAGCGTGACCATCTATCAGATGGAAATTCCCTACAACACCACCATTTACCAGCAGATGAAATCCGCGGGCAAACTTGTTGCGCCCGTGGCCGACTGGGAAATCAAACGCAGTTGGGTTGCCTATGCTTTTGGTGAATTGGAAAAAGCCGGGTACACCATCGGCAGCGCTTACACCGCCGTAAAAGACAAATCGAAAACGAGGTTTTTATATCGCGACCGTTTGTGGGCCGGCGCCGATTTGCTCGGATTAGGCGTCGCTTCCTTCGGTCATCTGCAAGGAACGCATTATCAAAACCAGCATGATTTTGACCCCTACGTCAAAGCCGTGCAAGCCGGCCAATTGCCCATTTACCGCGCGATGACGCCCACCGCCGACGAACGTTTCATCCGCGAATTTGTCCTGCAACTCAAACTTGGCCAGGTCAGTTGTAATTACTTCAACAACAAGTTTGGTGTGGACGTCAAACAACGGTTCGCCGAACCACTGCAACGTTTATCCGACTGGGGCTTTGCTGCCGTCAATGGCGACACCATTCAACTTAATCGCGACGGTTTGTTGCAAGTCGACCGTTTGCTCCACGAATTCTTTTTGCCGCAACACAGAAACGCGAGGTACGCATGATCCGCCGAGACCAATCCGTGATCAATCCATCCGCTCCCTTCGGGCCTCGCGCAGTCTATTCAGACGTTTATCCGCTGAATGAATTTTATGCCGCGCGCAACACCCCTCTGCCCGTCATTGGACAAATCAACGCCAACGAAATTCCCGACCCCTACAAATCGCTGTTGGTGCACAAATCCGACATGACCTCGAAACTTGAGGCCTTTCACAAAAGCAAGATCCACATCCAACCGCTCGCCCGTCACACGACCGATAACGAATATTTCCGCGAAGTGATCCTGGTGTTGGAACCATCGCTCAAGCCTGTCGAATTTGGCGCAATCAAAATCATTCTCGATTTGTTCCCTAACGAAGCGCAGCAGGAAATTCTCAACGAACACCGGCCGCTCGGACAAATTTTAACACAATACAAAATTGCTTTTGCCAGCAAACCGCGCTCCTACCTGCGCGTCGTTGCCGATACTTTTATTCAGGGCGCGTTGAACCTCGGCGGCGAGGAGTTCCTTTACGGCCGGCGCAACACGCTGGTCGACGCGTGGGACAGACCGCTCGCCGAAATCGTTGAGATCTTACCGCCATAACAAATCGTCCTCGTCCTGTTCTCAGCTTGGCGCGGACCCAAATCATCATGAGTGAAGAAAATAAATTTGATGCCATTGTAATAGGCGCCGGGCCCGCCGGTTCCGCTGCCTCCGCCATTCTAGCCGAAAAAGGCCGGCGCGTTCTCGTCCTGGAACGCGAAAAATTTCCTCGTTACCACATCGGCGAATCGATGCTGCCGTTTTCGTTCCAACCGTTGCAACGCCTCAAGCTCGTCGAGAAAATGAAGCAATCGATGCACACAAAAAAATACAGTGTGCAGTTCGTTTCCAAATCCGGCAAAGCGTCTCAGCCGTTTTATTTCTTCGACCG
>JAICXV010000367.1 GCA_025934545.1 Verrucomicrobiia bacterium | reverse complement strand
TTTAATCACAAACTCGATTCGTTGATCCATCTGCTGGGTCTCTTTCCATGGCATCGACAACGTCTCTCAACGCCGCCTCTACCTGTAAAGTGTTACCCATGTTCTGAACCATCTGTGTTACCTATGTTCTGAACCTGCACCTTTAAGACTTGAGGACGGCAACGTTTTGCCCGTTGACACAACGCCCTAATGGGTGATCCCTTCGATTTTCTTTTGGTGATGTTACCGGCGAAGAGCGAAATCTGAAGCAATGAAGATTCCGCTCACGGAAACGGCGCCTGTGACCGCACGACATCCTCAGAGAGGAGATAGGCCGGGTCGTATTGTTTCTTCGTAAGCCACTGCGCATGGCCATCGCAGAAGGTGACATTGGCGCCGTCACCGAAATGGTTATCAATCGGATTCGGCCAGTTCTCGATTGAAGCCGCACCATCTGCCGCAGAATGGACCTGTAACGCATCCTGAAAAATCCAGGTGTCGGACGGCCCCGTTACAGTCGTTCCTGAATCCCAATGCCAAGAACCGCCGCCATATGCGGGCGAATTCCCATTATCCTGACGGATGTAGTGAGCAACGTTCTTTTTGGTCTTGCGCATGTACTGGTTCTCGCCGCAACACGCGGTGCCGTTAAACTTCCAGGCACCGAACGTTTCATAGCTGATGCCGCGCGTCGAAGTGCCGTTGGCTTTGGTATTGGCCGCAACAGTGATGAGATCGGTGTATTGCAGTGGCCCGCCGGGTTGTTGGGTGTGATTGGCCAAGCTAATGAAATTTCCGGTCGAGGGGCACAAAAATGCTTTAGGGTTCTTGATGTAAGCGCCAGTGTAAGCCCAATTCAAGTCGTCTGAAGATTGTAGCGCTGCATTGCAGCATCCCCAGTTTTTGCCTGACGGGTCGGGCACCGCTGAAATGGCGTACTGGCCGGAAAGAAAACCTTGGGGAAATTCGTCCGCGTACATCTGGCTCGCCAGACCAAGTTGCTTGGCATTGCCGAGGCATTGAATTTGAACTCCCTTCTTTTTTGCCCTCGACAGCACGGGCAGCAACAGGGACGCCAAAATCGCAATGATTGCGATGACGACTAATAACTCGATAAGCGTAAAGCCCGAATAACGGGCGCGCTGCCACGGATCGCTGTTCATAATTCGGGGCTGTTCTAAAGTAACTTTCGAATTGTTGGGATTGCAAAGAGGGCTCATAAAACGATTTGGCATTACTGAAGAACGTGTCATTTAACGAGCCGGAAGAAGGCGGGGGAAGCTGCGGCTCCCACGGTCACTGAGTAATTGGAGCCAACCACACTCCCGCTTCCAAGTGAACTCCACGAAATGGGACTGGTGAGACCGGTGGTTTTTTGGAGCGTAAATCCAGGAGTGTTGGTGCTCCATGAGAGCGTCGCATTTCCGCTCGTCACCACGATATTGAGCGGCGGCCCTGGAGGAGCGCCAATGGTAGCGGCGATGATTCCGTTGTTCCCATCAATGGCGAAAATGCGATCGGTCGTAAACACCGCGTTGCCGAAGGAATTGTCGTTGCCCCGGTGGACCACTGGAAACGGAGCACGGCCAAGCAAAATCGGATGGCTCATGTCGGTGATATCGTAGAGGTCCAATGAGTCGGCCGTGTTCGCCAGATTATTGAAACAGAGCGCGGCGGCGAAATTGCGGGTGAAATCCATTTGCACCGGGCCGATCAAACTTGAAAAAACATCAAGGTTGGTGACCTGGACCATCTGGAATCCGCTCAAATCGAAAGAAGACTGAACCAACGGAGCGTTGCGGCTTTTTTGCCAAATGGAATTGTCGGTCCCGAATTGAAGGCTGCGTCCTTGCGTCGATTGCCCGTAAATCTGAAAGTACGGTAGCTGGTTGACGCTCTGCACAGCGGGGTCGGTGGTCGTAAAAATGGCGGCAAACGCGCCTGTAAATTCATCAACGGCGACCTGGGTATCGGCCCCGGTCCCGCGCACCGCTAATGTATCGCCCCAGCGAAATGCGGCAGTTTGTCCTGCGGGATCGCCGGCGCTCCAAAGCAGCGTCGCCAGTGTATTGCTGTCGGTATTCGCCCAACGGTAGAGCCGATACTGTAAATTATTGTTATTAGGATTGGCAGCGTTGACGGTCATGTTTCCCGCATAGATAGCGCCATCATCACTGGCGGCAATCTCCATCAAAACCGCATTTCCGCCGGAGATACCGTTGGTGTTGAGCTGATACAAGTCTGCGCCCGTCGTGCCGTCCACCACATTCACACTCAGGCCGCCAGCGCGGTTAACCACGATCACTTGATTCGACAACGCGTTGTATGCGATGCAGTCCTGGTTCGGGGCAGCCGAACTATCGGAAGTCATATACGGCCGCGAACCCGAAGCGATGGACCACAATGGAGTCAGAACCGGATAGGTAGGCTGCACAATGTTCAATGTGACTGCGCTGCTGGTGTTGGTGCCAGCGACGTTTACGGCCAGGAGAGTGTACGTTCCGGCATCCGAAGACTGCGCATTGGAGATCAGCAGAATCGAATTGGTCGCTCCGTTGACATTGATTCCGTTATGCTGCCACTGGAAGCTGGTTGCTCGTGGCGCGGCTCCGTCAAAATACGCCTGTGCGCCAAGGACGGCGCGTTGATTGTGAGGTTGAATAGTAAAGGGCGGCGGCCCGGCGGGAGGCGTGACGTCCGCCCAGTTGGTGCTGATCAGCAATTCGTCGGCAATAATGCCGCGGGGTTCCGCTGTGCTGCGATCGCAAAGCACGAAGCTGCTGATGACTGGGATATTCGCGCCATTAGTATTCGAGAGGAATCCATCCGGTGGCGTGGACGCGCCGAAAGAGGAACTCGGCGGGTTGATCCAAAGCCGGCTTTCATCAACGCCCCCCGGATTAAACGTATAACTGCCCACCACAAAGATTACATCGTTGGTCGTATAAGTATTGGGCGCAAATACAATGAGGGGAGTGCTACCGCTGCTTTTGTCCAGGCCGATCTGATAGGTGCCGCCAGCCGCTGCTTTGACGTCAAGCCGCGTGTCCACGACCGTAGGATTACTGCCTGAGGTACCCACCGAGTTGTTGAAGCCCGCCCAAAAGATGCCGCCCGTGCTAAGCCCAGCAATGTTGGTAAGCTGAAAAATAAAAGAATAATAAACCGTCCCGCTTGTCATGCCAACGGGCAGATTCAACCGCGCGCTGGTTCCATTACCGCCGAAGTTGACGCTGTTGCCTATCCCCGCCGCTAAACCAGGGTAACTCAAGTTACCCGCATTAATGGTCGGCTGGTTAGTAATGGGAGTGGGTCCTGCTTGCGACCAACTCAGTCCGTCTACCGTCGTCCGTCCGATCAGATTCGTGAGGGAGGTGCTGTAATCGAACGGTTCGTAATAAACGCCGGCCCATGCGCTCGACGTTGTAAAAAGAAGTGTAAAAGAAAGAAACCATTTCATAGGACGTTAGGGGCAACTAAGGGCTATCTTGCAAAACTTAAGAACAACGGACAAGCCTTATTTCAGCTCCAAAGTCTTGCACGGCACTTTTCGCGCTGTGGCGTGCAGGTGTTGGTTCCAACTCGCAGGTGTCTACAGAGCGGCCCATCGCGGGCCACCTCCCATAATCGGGAGTGGTTCTTTGACAAACAACGTAGCCGCCGCAGTGATGACGCGGTCGACCATCAACCTTCAACCCTTAGTAATTATGACCAAATCGGACTAAAAAATATTTTCCTGAGATCCTTTGGCTCTGAGTTGATGAGGAATCCGCGCCCAACCGCGGCTAACTGCGGCTAACCGCGCCAAAAAAAGTTTTTGCAATTTACGGCGCGCACGGACAGGGAGGACGACGCAGAGGTAAGCGGACGACGCAGCACCATCGTCCCGACCTTCGATTTGGTTTTTAGAAACCGGCTTTTCGGAATATTTCGGCGGCGTCGAAGGAGTTCATGGAAACGAGGTCGATGGTTTCAGGGGCACGTTCGCGGGCTCGTTCGAGTTGGGTGGCGATGCGTTCGATCGCACTTTTGGAATGGTATTTCATGATGCCGACGCCGAGGTCGGCGCGGAAGAC
>JAICXV010000155.1 GCA_025934545.1 Verrucomicrobiia bacterium | reverse complement strand
GCCACCATCCGCGCCGACGACCTTGCAGCGCTACCGATTAAAGCGTTGATGGAGCGCAATACGACCGTTGATTGGGCGGCAGTGGACGACGTGATTCTCGGATGTGCCAACCAAGCCGGTGAAGACAATCGCAACGTCGCGCGAATGGCTGCGTTATTGTGCGGATTGCCGGAGTCGACTCCGGGCGCGACGGTGAATCGCCTTTGCGGCTCTGGCATGGACGCAGTGGCTTATGCTGCTCGAACGATCGCAACGGGTGAGGCGAATTTGATTATTGCCGGCGGCGTCGAAAGCATGTCACGCGCGCCGATGGTAATGCCTAAACCGACGGAGGCGTTTTCGCGACAAGCTGAAATTTACGACACGACCCTTGGTTGGCGTTTTATCAACAAACGAATGCGCGAACTTTACGGAACGGATTCAATGGCGGAAACGGCCGAAAAGTTGGCGAACAAATTTGGCGTCAACCGTGAAGACCAGGACAAGTTTGCTTTTTGGAGCCAATCCAAAACCGCCGCTGCGCAAGCAGACGGACGCATGACTGAGGAGATTATCAAAGTCACAATTCCTCAGCATAAAGGCGATCCCGTCGTGGTCGAGCGCGACGAGCATCCGCGCTGCACCTCAGTCGAAAAACTTGGTCAACTCAAACCAATCGTTCGAGCTAATGGCACGGTCACCGCGGGAAACGCATCAGGAATCAATGATGGTGCGGCGGCATTACTTATAGCATCAGAGGCTGCCGTGAAAAAATACGGCCTGACTCCAAAAGCGCGAATCGTCGCAACCGCCGTAGCGGGCGTCGCTCCACGCATCATGGGTATCGGTCCAGTTCCAGCGACAAAAAAATTGTTAGCCTCGATGAAAGTTTCAATGGCTGACATACATCTGATTGAGCTTAACGAGGCTTTTGCATCGCAGGCGCTGGCGTGCACGCGACAACTTGGGTTGACCGATGACGACGCGCGGCTCAATCCGCAAGGCGGAGCAATCGCATTAGGCCATCCGCTCGGGATGAGCGGCGCGCGGCTCGTCGGCACAGCGGCCTACCAGTTGGCGAGAGCGCGAGGGCGTTATGCGCTTTGCTCGATGTGCATTGGTGTAGGTCAAGGCATCGCCATGCTTCTTGAACGGTGCTGAACGAATTGTCCGGACGGCTCGCCGGTCAACCAGTCCACTTCCAATCCCTGATTTCAGGCATATCTTCGCCGTGTTCCGCAATGTAACGTTTGTGCTCTATCAACTTATTTTGCAGGGTTTGTTTCACATAGGCAGCACGTGAGCCCAGTTCAGGCAGGCGGTCGATAACATCCGTGACGAGATGGAAACGATCGAGGTCATTCATCACAACCATATCGAACGGCGTGGTCGTTGTGCCTTCTTCTTTGTATCCGCGAACGTGAAGGTTTTTGTGATTGGCGCGACGGTAAGTCAGGCGATGAATGAGCCATGGATAACCGTGGAAGGCGAAGATGATGGGTCTGTCGCGAGTGAAAAGATCGTCAAAATCACGATCCGCCAAACCATGCGGATGTTCGTGTTGCGGCTGGAGTTTCATCAAATCAACGACGTTGATGACGCGCACTTTTATCTTTGGCAAAAATTTTCGAAGTAAATCGACAGCGGCCAGCGTTTCGAACGTCGGGACATCGCCGCAACAAGCCATGACCACATCCGGCTCGCGGCCTTTGTCGTTGCTGGCCCATTCCCAAATGCCGATGCCAGCGGTGCAATGTTTGATCGCGGCTTCCATATCGAGCCACTGCGGCGCGATTTGTTTGCCCGCGACAATGACATTGACGTAATTGCGGCTGCGCAGGCAGTGGTCGGTGACGGACAACAACGTGTTCGCGTCGGGTGGAAGATAGACGCGAATGACTTCGGATTTTTTATTTACGACCTGGTCGATGAAGCCGGGGTCCTGATGCCTGAAGCCGTTATGGTCCTGACGCCAAACATGGGAGGTGAGCAAATAGTTGAGTGACGCAATTGGCCGACGCCAGGAAATGTGACGAGTCGTTTTCAACCATTTGGCGTGTTGGTTGAACATCGAATCAATGATGTGAATGAAAGCTTCGTAGCAACTGAAAAAGCCGTGCCGGCCGGTCAACAGATAACCTTCCAGCCAGCCCTGGCAGTTGTGTTCGCTAAGCACCTCCATGACGCGACCGTTCGGAGAAACGTTTTCGTCGGTCGGCAAAACAGTTCCCATCCAGCAGCGCTTATCTACTTCAAAGGCGGCACTCCAACGGTTCGAAGCGGTCTCGTCCGGGCTGAAGATACGAAAATTCGTCGCATTGGATTTTAAAACGTCGCGAATGAAGTCGCCTTGCACTTTCGTGGCGGAACTTTCGACGAAACCGGGTTTCGTCACTTTCACGGCGTAGTCGCAAAAATCGGGCATGCGCAAATCGCGCAGAAGAATGCCGCCATTTGCGTGAGGGTTAGCGCTCATGCGCCGGTTTCCTTGGGGAGCAAGTTCGATGAGTTCTGCCTTCAACGCGCCATTCTTATCGAACAGTTCTCCCGGCTTGTAACTCTTCATCCACCGTTCCAGCAATTTGACGTGGCGCGCCTGAGTCATATCGGACATTGGGACCTGGTGTGAACGGAAAGTATTTTCGACGGGTTTGCCATCCACTGTCTTCGGGCCAGTCCACCCTTTCGGTGTCCGCAAAATGATCATTGGCCAGATGGGCCGGACGGCGGACACCGGGTCGCGAGTGGCAGATTTATTGCGGGCGTGCGTTTGAAAGGATTTGATTTCGGCGAACACTGTATCAAGTGTCGACGCCATGATTTGGTGCATGGACCTCGGATCCGCTCCTTCAACAAAGTAGGGTTTGTAGCCGTAACCGCGGAATAAGTCGCGCAATTCATCGTGCGGGATTCGGGAGAGCACGGTCGGGCCAGCGATTTTGTAACCGTTTAAGTGCAGAATCGGCAGAACGGCGCCATCGCGAGTCGGGTTAAGAAATTTGTTCGAATGCCAACTCGTCGCGAGCGGCCCGGTTTCCGCTTCGCCATCACCGACAACACACGCGGCAATCAAATCCGGGTTGTCGAAAACTGCTCCGAACGCATGGGAGAGCGCGTAGCCTAGTTCGCCGCCTTCATGGATTGAGCCGGGTGTCTCGGGAGCTACGTGACTCGGGATGCCACCGGGAAAGGAAAATTGTTTGAAGAGCTTGCGGATGCCGTCTTCGTCTTGAGTGATATTCGGATAAACCTCGGTGTAGGTACCTTCAAGATATGTATTGGCGACCAAGCCGGGGCCGCCGTGACCTGGGCCGGCGATATAGATCAGGTTTGCGTCATGCGCTTTGATGAGGCGATTAAGATGAACGTAAATAAAATTCAGGCCGGGCGTTGTGCCCCAGTGGCCAAGCAAACGTGGTTTGATGTCGGCCCGCGTTAGCGGCTTTTTCAGCAACGGATTCTTGTAGAGGTAAATCTGGCCAACGGACAGGTAATTGGCGGCACGCCACCATGCGTCCATTTTTCTGAGTTCATCAGACGACAGTGGATTGCCCGGACTTGTTGACCTGGAGGAGCGGACGGGACCGCCAGACAAACGTGACGTTTCGGAATACTTCATGGTTTTACCCCGCTTTTTTTAGCAGCGCGCTGACGGTTCGGACGACGAATGTTTCTTCGTCCGTCCGCATCACACGAACTGCCACTTTGCTATCGTTCGTTGAAATGATCGCTGCATTTTGGTGATTTGCAACTGAATCAACTTGGATGCCGAGAAACTCCAAACCTTCACAGATGCGAGCGCGAACGACCGGAACGTTTTCACCGATGCCAGCGGAAAAAATGACAGTGTCAATGCCTCCGAGGGTTGCGGCGAGCGCGGCCAGATGCTTTTTAGCATTGTAGCAGAACGACGCAACAGCATCGGCCGCTCGTGAATCCGACTTCTCCGCAGCACTGAGATCGCGCATATCAGAACTAATTTCGGAAATGCCGAGCAGCCCAGACTCCGTGTTGATCATGTGATTGAAACGTTCGACTGACATGTTTTCCGTGCGAGCGAAATAAGCAGCCAGGCTGGGATCAACATCTCCGGAGCGGCGGCTCATGACCAGACCGGCGGTGGGCGTGAAAGACATCGTTGTATCGACACTCCGGCCGTGGTGGACGGCAGTGATGCTGGCGCCGTTGCCAAGGTGGGCAATGATGACGCGGCCCTCTGCAGCTCGTAGTCCAACAATCCGTTCAAGTTCCTGCATTAGCCACGAGCACGATAGACCGTGGAAACCATAGCGACGAACACCTTGTTGTTCGTACTTACGGGGAATCGGCAGAAGATAGGCGACGCGCGGAAGATCGCGATGAAATGCGGTGTCGAAACAAGCAAATTGGGGGACGCCGGGATACGCTTCGCTGAACGAGCGCATGAGAGCGATCTCCGCCGGCAAGTGTTCAGGATCAAATGCGCTGAGACCGTCGAGTTCATCGAGCATTGCTGGAGTTACCCGCTGGTGCTCGCGATACCTCGGCCCGCCATGAACGACGCGGTGACCGATCGCTCTCAATTCCTCACCAGCAAGTGCTCGCTCGAAATACTTCAGCAAGACGGGCACGCATTCAGAGTGGGCCGAGATTTGCAAGGACACGGAATCAGAGCCGATGCGCAACATCGGATTTGGCAGACCGATGCGTTCAATTTTGCCAGTGAGCACCAGGTTGAGATCACGAAATATCGCAAACCTCAAACTGGAAGACCCGCCGTTGATCGTCAGAATTGCAGCCACGATGCATTAACTCTTATATCCGCAAGTCGCTGCCGTCAGGGCATATTTTCTTGAGTCAACTTTGCCAGCGCGCTGATCCAAAGCGGATTGTCGTTCAGGCACGGAATCAATTGCAAGTCGCCGCCGCCCGCATTCCGAAAACTTTCTCGTGCGCGCACACCGATTTCTTCCAATGTTTCCAAGCAATCCGAAACGAACGCTGGACAGATGACGAGCAGCTTTTTCATTTTGGCTTTGCCGAACTGTTCGACGACGGCGTCGGTGTAGGGTTTAAGCCACGGGTCACGTCCGAGACGGGATTGAAACGCGACTGAATATTTTGTCGCGGGAATGCCGGCGAATTGGGCGAAGGCTTCCACAGTTTTGAAACATTGCACCCGATAACAAGTTTTCGGCGTTGCGCACGGTTTGCTGCAGCAGTCCGGCGAGGACAAACAGTGGCTGCCAGTCGGATCAGCCTTGCGCAAATGTCGCTCTGGTATGCCGTGAAAACTGAAAAGCAAATGGTCGTAGCCGTTGTCCAAATACGGACGCGCGACACCGGCCAATGCACCAATATAGGCCGGCTGGTCAAAATAAGGCGCGAGCACTTCCAGCCGAATCTGCGGCGCCAGTTTACGCATCAGTTCCTGGACACGTACTACCGCAGTTTCGTAGCTGGACATCGCGTAATGCGGAAAGAGAGGGACAAGCAAGACATCGGTAACGCCGTTTTTAGTTAGATTGCGGATGGCGCTTTGGATAGTTGGATTTCGGTAGCGCATCGCTAACTCGACGGGCAGCCCCAAATGCGATTGTAGACGGCTTCGCAAACTTTGGCTGGTGACGACGAGGGGAGATCCTTCCTTGGTCCAGATGGTGTGATATGCTTCGGCCGATTGTTTGGGGCGACGCGGCAGAATTGCCAGATTCACGATACACAAGCGCAGGGGATATGGCATGTCCAACACGCGGCCGTCCATCAGGAATTCGCGCAAATATGTGCGGACGTCGGAAACCGAGGGTGAATCCGGTGAGCCGAGATTGATGAGGAGAACGGCGCGTTTTTTATCGGACATAGCGCATCACCTAGATGGTTCTCGAGAACCGGCGGTGCGATTCTGCCGGCAGGGAAGCGTCGAATTTCATCGCGATATTGCGGATCATCAACCTGCCGATATCAGTTACGTTTAATTCGCGATCGTCCAGAGTAACGAGCTGGTCAGCTTGCATGTCGGTATAAGAGCTGAGTTCATTTCGGAAATAGTCTTTGAAATTGATGCCGAGAGTTTTCGACATCGCTTCGAAATTCAGGCTCAGATCGCACATCAGCCGCATGATCGTCCAGCGCCGGAACTTATCGTCTTCCG
>JAICXV010000661.1 GCA_025934545.1 Verrucomicrobiia bacterium | reverse complement strand
TTTTGCGGTGACCCAATTTGTCGTTTGATTAAACAAAACATGCGGATCATCAATCCCCTTTTCTTTGGCCAGCCGCTGCATGTTCGCTTTCTCCAGTTGAATATCCCGAATGGGCACAAACGTCATCACCGCCCAATAGCCGACCAGCAAGGCCACCGCCAAGCCAATCATCACGCGGACGTTGCAAAACAAATAAATCAACCCGGTGCAAAGATAACAAAAAGCGATGCGGTTCAAGACCCCTGCCCAACGAATATTGTCCCAACCGTCAGAGATGCCTCCCGAGTAGAGTAGGCCGATGACATAAAGCAACAGACCGCGTTTGATCACTCGCTTCACCGCTTCGGCGCGTCCATGGGTCTCGGCTAATCGATTCAGCGAAAAAACCGTCGAAACGCCCACAATGAAAACAAACAACGGAAAAATTAGATCGTAAAAATGAAACCCGGCCCAGGCCGCGTGTCTGAGCTCGTACGCCAAAAAACCGGCAACACTCCACCCACCGTTCGCCGGCGGCGAGTCCGCACCATGATTGGCTATACGCTCCAACGCGTAGACCAATGCATCCGCGCCAATAATCCAAAACATGTCAAACCCGCGCAGAGCATCGAGCGACATCAATCGTTGCGGTGGATTTGCGGCCGGACTGTGGGCAGTAGGAGCAGCGGCGCCGGGAATAGCTGCAGGTGCAGTTCGGGCAAATTCGCTCATGCGTTCGCATTGTGCGAACTACACGTAAAAACGGCAACGGCAAAACCGTTTTTAATTACCAGCCCGGCCGATAATATCCGGGCCACGGCGCGTAATTGTAGTAACCCGGTGGCGTCGTTGGCCCATAATGATAATCGGCTCCGGGATTCCCGCCCGTCGGCGTATTACGCGATTCATTTTTCTGATACCAATAATATGTGTCGCGATTCTGCGAGGTTGGGAAACGGTTTGATTCTGCGATCACCTGGTCGCGTTGAATGTGCGGCCGATCCGCCGTGTAGTAAGAATGTTGCGAGGCACACCCTGCGACCAACAACATCAGCGGAATCACGGCTATCTTCATACCCCAAAATATCCCGCTCAGAACCGATTCTGTCAACGAAGGCTAATTGGTTCCCAGCCCGCGCAACCATCCACCGGCACTTTGCGAATACTCGGCAAAAACTCGATCGCCCAACGTCTGGCGCAATGTTCGTTCGGTTTCAGCCTGGATCGCTCGCAATGCCGCCGCACGTTTGTCGTCAGTCAAATTCCTGTCGGCCAACAACTGCTGACGTTCCTGTTCAACCACCGATCTCACATCGACAAGGCTTTGCGAAATGGTGTCCGGTAAATCAAACCGGTCGCTAAATACAAACACCTCGCGGTAATCCGGATTTTTCACCTTCTGATAATCTGCCATCCGCGATTGGCCCAGGACGCCGCCAAGATCGGTTTCCATTTGTTTCTCCGCTGCCTCCTTCGCCGCCCGCACCGTTGGGTCACTCAAATCCTGGTAGGCAAAAGCGGTGTCGATTGCTTTCTGGCGCTCATAAATTTCGCGGAACTCCGTTTCACTCGGATTGAACCCAACGAGATTTTTCCGCAGCGCGTCCGCCGTCCCGGAAGTCGACAACTCGAATTGATACTTTTCATCCGGCGTTAGCAACTGACCCAACCGCTGATCTGCCTCCCGTTGCAACGCCGTCAATCGATCCAAATCGCCGGCGGAAGGATGACCACCGGTCGCGTTGAGAATGCGCTCGCGCGCCGCGTCGAGTTGGTCTCGCAACGTCACGGCTGCATTGCGCTTGTCGTCTGACAAAAACGCCAGACGCCGGTCATCTTCATTCGTATCGACGAAGTATTTGTCCAGCTCGCGTTCGTAATTGATTCCGAGCAACTCACGCAAAACCGCCGGCAACTCCTTGTCGATTTCCCCCAACGCCTTTTCGCGCGCTTCGATCTGGTGCTGTTTCAATTTCCGTTTCTCATCCGTTTCCCAATAGCGAAATTCACGACCGTTCACCGAAGCCTGTCCACGTCGCTGCGCGTACAGTTTCATCACATCCGTCATGATGATGTCTTTGATCGTTACTTCGGGGCAACCGATGGCGCGAAGGTTCGCGATGTAAACACGGTAGTCCGATGACTCGACCTGCGCCCAATTGAATTTGTTCGTGACGTAAACCAAGCGTTCCTGGGCATGGTTCACGTTGGGGTTTGGCTTTTGCTGCTCGCGCAAAACATCCGCTTTGATCAGGACCGTCCGCGTCGCCAGCTCATCCGCGGCCAGCCAGCGAAAAAAATAAAAGCCGGCGCACAACACTGCCATGTTCAGCAGGATTAAAATGAGCGCCGACCTCGTTTTCATCGGGAAATTTTATGTGTAAATCCTTGAAAAGCCAAGGCTCGAGGTCTGTCAT
>JAICXV010000195.1 GCA_025934545.1 Verrucomicrobiia bacterium | reverse complement strand
TATTGGCGGATTACTTTTGCCATTTCCGCCGAACGATACTTGGAAATGACGTATGGCAGATCCGCGAGCAGAAGGTTCGTTCCCAATTCTGTAAAAAAGCGCGGGCTACGTTTAGGCGTTTCCTGCCAGGCGACCCACACCTGAGCATCCGAATACTCTCCAGCTTTCTTTGTTGCGGCACGTTGTTCCGGTGAGCACAGCGCGAGAAACGTAACGCGATTGCCCTTCCGGAGCGCGCGCAGCATGTGGTAAGTGCGCAACTTTCCGCCAGTGTCCAGCGGATGCAGCGGGCCGGTTTTGAGCCAAAGAATGTTCAAGCGCCGCCACAGGTTACGAAGTCGCCCCGACGCGATAAAGCCTGAACACGTTTGGTAGAGCGAGGCTCCCGCCGAGCCTTTTGCGAGTGGAACGTCACTTCTGAAAGAGGCTCGACGAGATCCTTGCCTTAACGCAAAGAATTGACCACCACTTTGAATTGCACCCCCATTTAGACTCGACGTTGGTGTGCGTTGGAGGGAATATACGAAATCCCTATGTGGCACCTGCTGATACGGATCAACCGGTTCTTCGGCCGCCAAAAGCCGTGGGTCATTTTCCTGATCGGGTTCGTTGGCATGGCGATTGTTGGATTCGTCGATTTCCAAACCAACACGCACCTGACCTGGTTGGTTTTTTACATTGTTCCGATTTCTTTTCTCGGATGGTACACGGGCCGCAAGCCGGCGACGGCGATGGCGATCTTCGGCGGTCTTGTTTGGTATACCGATAAAATCTTTCATCCGAGTAACGCGGCTGTCACCGGTTGGGTTCTCTTCTGGAACTTTTCCATGCGGCTCTGCACGTTCGTCGTTTGTGGCTTGCTCTCCGCCGAAGTTGCCGCACGCAGGCGCTTCGAAGAACGACTCCGCCAAACAAATGAAGCGTTGCGTCAGCAGACAGAGATTTTGCAATCGATTCTCAATTCGATGGGCGACGGTGTCATTGTCGCCGATAGTGACGGGAAAATACTTTTGTTTAATCCGGAAGCGGAACGTTTGGTTCACAAAGGCCTAGGCGAAATCAGCCTGGAGGATTGGCTCCAGCGCCAGCAGACGTATATACCTGATGTCCTCGCGGCCCATCCGATGACCGAACATCCGCTCCTGCAAACGATCCACGGCAAAGAAATTGACGGCGCCGAAATGTTGCTCGGGGGCGACGCTACGCATGCCGCTGTCTGGCTTGCCTGCACCGGTCGTCCTCTGATTGGCCGCGATGGGAAAATTCGCGGCGGCGTCCTCGTGATGCGCGATGTGACCAGCGGCAAAACGATGGAAAAACAAATTGCGGAAATCAGTGATCGCGAACAGAGCCGCATCGGCCAGGACCTCCACGACACGCTTTGCCAGCAATTGGTCAGCGTCGCTTATGCAACCGAAATTCTTCGACTTGCTCTCGACCAGCATAATTCACCGGAATCCGCCAAGGTGGAAACGATTGCCGAAATGGTGAATCAATCGATTACCCAAGCGCGTCAATTTGCGCGCGGCCTCTATCCCGTTCGTCTGGAAGCCGACGGTTTGACATCCGCACTGGAAGAGTTGGCGACGACTGTTCAGTCGCGTTCGAAGATCCGGTGCCGGTTTGCGATCGACGATCCGGTGTTCATCAACGACGAAGTCGCGGCCATCAACCTTTATCGCATTGCCCAGGAAGCAGTGAATAATGCTGTCAAACACAGTCGTGCGCGCAACATCTCCATCGGTCTGGGCGCGGTGGAGGACGAAGTGACGCTGACCGTGAACGATGATGGCATCGGTTTTCCTGATCACCTCGATCGCCCCCAGGGCATGGGGCTCCATATTATGAAGTACCGCGCGCGCATGATCGGGGCTTCGCTCGACATCCGGCGCGGCGCCCGCGGGGGCACGATAGTTATTTGTTCATTTCGAAACCAAAATCAGTTAGATAACTCCCATGTCCAATCGCCTAAAGTCTGAACAGAAATCAAAAGTGTTCCTTGTTGACGACCATCCGCTGGTCCGGGAATGGCTTTCCCAACTGATTCAACGCGAAACGGACCTGATGGTGTGCGGCGAGGCCGAAGACACCCAGGACGCGGTGGCAAAAATTGGCGACACGAAGCCGGATGTGGTTATTGCCGACATTTCCTTGAAAACCACCCATGGATTGGAACTGGTCAAAGATTTGCAGGCGCAATTTCCAAAGCTGCCCGTGCTCGTCCTTTCGATGCATGACGAATCGCTTTACGCAGAGCGCGTGCTGCGCGCGGGTGCGATGGGATATATCACGAAACAGGAATCGACCCGCAAAGTTTTGCAGGCCATTCGTCAGGTGCTCGGCGGCCAAATCTATGTCAGCGAAAAAATGGCCGCCCGCATGGTGCACAAGCTCGTCGCCGGCCGCCAACAGGAACACACTTCACCAGTTGAACGATTGACCGACCGCGAGCTGGAAGTATTTCAATTGATTGGCAAAGGGCAGGGCACGCGGAAAATTGCCGAAGAACTTCATCTCGGAATCAAGACCGTCGAGTCTTACCGCGCTCGTATTAAAGACAAATTGAAACTTGAGGACGGCACCCAACTGCTGCAGCAGGCGATTCAATGGGTGCACAGTTTGAACGACCGGCATTAACTCTGCGGAAACCGGCAGTGCGTTTCACACGTGCCGCTCGGACCGTTCATCGGTCAGAATCGTGCCATCCTCACGTTCGCCGGCATTGCGTTTGATGTAGCCGTAAAAGCCCCACATCGCGAGAAATATCCCGATGGCAACGGGTATGATCCAGAAATAACTCATAACTACATTTCTTTTGCGGAGCCCGGCGTTAACGCCGGGCACAGCGTTAGACCAGCTCTTTGACTTTGTCCTCCAAAATTGTCGTGGCGATTTTCATCCTGTTCGGTTCGCCGCGCGCAAGTGATTCTGCGAATTTTACTGCTTGTTTCGCTTCGATTTCCGGTGGCATCGGCGGTTCAAACGGATCCACCACAGCTTCGATGATTACCGGTCCTTTAGTCGCAAGGGCCTGGTCGAGGGTGTTGCCCATCTGCGCCGGGTCTTCGACAGTAAATCCCACGCCACCGCACGCGTTTGCAAACCCGGCAAAATCGATTGGCTGCAAATCGCAGCCGAATTCCGGATTGCCGAGCATGACCATTTGTTCCCATTTGATTTGGCCGAGACTGTTGTTTTTTACGATGATGACTTTGATCGGCAGTTTGTATTTTACCGCCGTGACAAACTCCGCCATCAACATCGAGAACCCGCCGTCGCCTACGAACGCAACGCATTGCCGCTCGGGATAGGCAATCTGGGCGCCAATGGCGTAGGGCAATCCGTTCGCCATGCTGGCCAGCGTCCCCGAGAGCGAAAACATCTGGCCTCGCTTCACTGGGATTTGCCGGGCAAACCAGGTGGCGATCGTGCCGCTGTCGCATGAGACAATTGCATCTTCGCGCAATCGCTGACCGAGTTCCCACGCGACCACTTGCGGCTTCATCGGTTTGTCGGGCCGCGTGCCGCGTTCCTTCATCAGTTCCCACCATTCCTTTACCCCTTTCTGCGCGGTCTCCAGGAACTTTCGCCTTTCCTTGTGTTGCAATAACGGAAGCAAGGCTTGCAACGTGCGCTTGCAATCGCCCACCAACCCGGTTTCAACCGGAAATCGCAAGCCGATGCGCGTGGGATCAATATCAAGCTGCACCCCGCGCGCATCGCCTGGCTTCGGAAGGAATTCCATGTAGGGGAAGGAAGTGCCGACCATGAACAGCGTGTCGCAATCCTTAATCGCTTCGTGTGACGGTTTCGTTCCCAACAAGCCGATGCCGCCCGTTGTGTAAGGACAATCGTCAGGCACGCACGCCTTGCCGAGCAGGGCCTTGATGATCGGCGCGCCTAGTTTTTCGGCCACGGCAATCAATTCGTCAGTTGCCCCGAGCGCGCCTCGCCCGGCAAGAATGGCAACCTTCTCGCCTTTATTTAAAATCTCGGCCGAGCGTTTTAAATCGTCTTCCGTCGGTAAACCGGCGCGCCGCGCGTAGACGGACGCTTCGTGATTGGTGACATTGCGTTCGGACCGATGCCCCTTGCGAACCGGCATGGATTGGGTATCGACTGGAAAATTAATGTGGGCAACGCCGCGCCTCGACAAAGCCACGCGACAAGCGAGCATCGCCACATTCTGGACATGCTCCGGCCCCATCACTCGCGCGCTGTATTCAGCGACATCCATGAACACACGGTCCAAGTCGATATCCTGCTGGGCGTGCGTGTCGATTAAATCGTGATAATGATGTCCGGTGATGGCCAGGACCGGTGCCCCATCGAACTTCGCGTCGTAAAGGCCGTTTAAAAGATGGATACCTCCAGGCCCTGACGTCGCTAAACACACGCCGAGTTTGCCGGTGTATTTCGCGTAGGCGCATGCCATGAAAGCAGCCGCTTCTTCGTGGCGCACCTGAATGAATTTTATTTTGTCACACTGTTGCCGCAGCGATTCCATGATCCCGTTGATCCCGTCGCCGGGTAGACCAAAGACATATTCGACTCCCCACTGCTGCAAAACCTGCACTAGAACATCACCGCCAGTTGTGGCCATGAACCCTCCTTATAGGAACATTGATGCGTTTGGACGGTTTGCAATGGGCAAATCGCTGAAAAGTGAGGTTGGGTTCCACCTTCAAACTTAATCGCACCGCGACTTTTGTCCGGTGGCTATGGAGAGCAGTCGAGCAAATGTTCAGGAGACCCCTCCTCCAGGGGTAAAAAGCCGTCAACCCGTTAGGGATGTTTGTTCTTCAGATCTTACAAAAGCCAAAGCCGTTAACTGGGCCGTTAGAATTGGTTAAGCAGCCGTTAGAACAACCATTGCAGGCGCAGTTTTGGAATGGGTCAATTACACGCAAAGTGCGTCGTCAATGACCGGAATCGAGAAAACTTTTCCGCTTTGGCTGTGCAAAAGTGTTTCTGATCCAAAAATTCAATTGATTGCTGTCGAGTTTCTCTCACGACAGTCTGATAATCAACGAGATGCGAACTGTATTTGGTGTTCTCATGGCACGAAACTGGCTTCGTAGACTGGATTAGTCAAAATTGAGAAATCGCCCGGGCTTGAGTCGGGCGTTGTTTATTTGACGTAGTAGTTTGTCAATAAACAGGTTAACGACCGTAACTTGTCATTTTTGTCTTTAAATTATTTATAGACATGATAAGTTCGGCAGCTTTTTCGAATTATGCAAAACCAGTTACGAGACATTAGCAATAATACTGTGGCCAGCATTAGGGCATTTGCTGAACGAATTATCGGGGGCATTAAGGCACCGAAAGCCGGGCTTCGTTTGGGCCTGGCGCTGTTTGTTTTACTGGTTTGCGGTGGAGTGGCGCAGGCGGCGGCGAGTTACACGTTGCAAGGGCAGAGTTTCGGCAGCAGCGTCTGGGACAAACACGGCATCGCCGGATGGGGTGAACTGGAATGTATCCCAACGCGTATTGATATCACCGGCGGACCGGTTTCGAATGCGACCATCACCGTGAGCTTTCCGCACGATAATGGCGGCGCGCCGCCGAGTCCGGGTATTCAAGAGTAATATAACTGGGCG
>JAICXV010000102.1 GCA_025934545.1 Verrucomicrobiia bacterium | reverse complement strand
GGCGTCCCGGCGGACCGTCGGACGTAATAAAGGCGGAACGAATGTTTGCCCGCTTTCAATCGAATCGTTCCGCTCTTCTCGGTGCCACCTTTGTAACCAAAGTCGGCATCGATGACTGTCGCGCTGTGAATGCGAAGAAGCGCCCCCGTATCCGTCGTTAGAGAAAATGTGTATTCACCGTCAGCGGGCGCCTCGATGTATCCAGAGAACAGAAGCCCGAAATTCAGGTGCGCCGGCAGCACGTCTAAACTCGGTTTTTTGGTTGTGCCACCCGCTGCTCCGCGAAGGCTCGTGAATTCCGGCACCCACGGAAATTGGTTCTCGTATGATGTCCATTCGGCCCCCGGAGTCGCCGCGGGTGCGGTGTCCGCAGGCACAAATTCATTGTCATAAGGCCGTGGCGCTTCTCCATCAGGCCGGCGCAATTGCAGGACGCGATCTTTCATCTCTTGCTGCAATTTTGAGTACTCGGCGCTTTCAGCGAGGTTTGCGCGCTCCGACTTGTCGCTCGCGACGTTGTAAATTTCAAAATTGTCAGCGTGCGATTTGACGTCGTAGCGTACGCCTTGAAAATCGCCGATTCGGATGGCCTGCATTTGCTGCCGTAGTCGCCCGCGATGGGCAGGGGAGAATTGCGGATAATTCGGCGTCTTCGCGTTGTGAAAATATTCAGAATAGACGATCGATTTGCGTTGTTGCCCCTGACCCGTCAATGTCGGCAGCAAGGAAACGCCGTCACTTCGCGCTGGCGCGGGAACCCCTGCTAATTCCGTAAATGTCGGCATCCAATCATGCGACTGGCTTGGTTCCGCTGACGTGCGGCCAGCGGGAATGTGTTCGGGCCACCACACAATTGTCGGTACGCGAAATCCGCCTTCCCACAAATCGCGTTTGATCCCATCGAACGGGCCGAAGCTATTGAAGAACGTCGGCGCGAACGGTTCCTGCAAATACGATTCCTTTTCCGGTCCATTGTCGGACGTGAAGACGACCAGCGTGTTCGTATCGACGTGCAAGTCGCGCAACAGTTGCAACACGTCGCCGACACAACGGTCGATGCGTTGAACAGCCGTCGCGTAACGCTTGTAAACATTCGGCCAAGGAACCTCTGGCGTTTTCGGATCATGATCGTTGTCCCATGTTGCATTCTTGAAATCCGGATGGGTCCACGAATCGATCTTGCCGCTGGCGGTATTGATCATGTGCCCTGGCGTGCCAAGCCATTTCAACCCGCCGCTCACGCCGCGGCCGGCGGGATAACCTTGCGTCGGCAATTCCAAAACGGCGTGTGGCGTATCAAACGCGAGATACATAAAAAATGGTTTTGCGGCGTTGGTCGAATGATGATCGACGATCCATTTTTTTGCGCGAGCGGTCCAAAGGTCGGCGGTGTAACACTTGTCGAGTTCCGCGGAAATTTCGCGGTTGTTATCCCAAACCTGTTTCTTCTCACGATATAGACCTTCCTTGGGATAATGCTCGTGGCCGTCGCGATGGCGGATGTAGCCGAAATAAAAATCAAAACCGCGTTTGGTCGGATAGGCCTGCCACGACTGCGGATCGTTGCCCTTTCCTTGCAGGCCCCATTTGCCGATCGCCGCAGTCTGGTAACCGGCCGTTTTCAAAACCGTTGCCAGCGTATGATTATTTTCGAGCGCTTTATCGAATTGATTATCGCGGACATTGGAGTGGCCCTGATGCACGCCGAGCAACAACGACGCCCGAGAAGGCGCGCATACCGGCGCGGGACAATAGTGGTCGGTCAGCTTGATTCCTTCCGCCGCCATTTTGTCGAGTTCGGGCGTGTTCAACCACGGTTTGGCCGGATCGTTCTTCTCTTTGCGAAAATGTTGAAAAAAAGTACCGACGTCGCCGAAACCAAGGTCATCGGTCAGGATGAATAAGATATTCGGTTTCGTTGCAACATCCTTTGCCTTCGAAATCACCGCGATGTTCGTGACGGCAAATATCAAGACTACTAAGAACTTCAACGCAAAGGAATTTCGCATGCCGCTGTTATACGGGACAGACGTGCGGCGTCAAAGCAGTGTTACAGAAGGCTGTCAGAGCAGGACTGACGAAGAAGTCTGAAAATGAAACCAGTGGTGCCGACGGAGGGGGTCGAACCCACACACTCTCACGAGTACCAGATTTTGAGTCTGGCGCGTCTGCCAATTCCGCCACATCGGCCACCGTCGGAAAAGTTTAAGGTTTAATGTTCAAAGTTCAAGGTTTGGTTTTTGGAGGCCAATCTCGGTGGCGAGGTGGAATCGGAACCGGCGCGAGTCGTTGAACGGCTGAACTGCTGTTAATGAATAAACAAAAAAAGACCCAGGATTTCTCCTGGGTCTTGTGAGTGAGCGTTAGCTCACGAAGTCATTACGGCAGAACGTGCGGAGGCGTGCCGGCCGGAGCGATCTGGCAGGTAGGAGGGGTTTGGACGTCGCCAATAACGTAGCTGGCGTCAAAACCGGCTTGGTTCACCAAGCTCTGCGCAGGGCAGGCAGGGAGCTGGCCGTTGTTACCACGACCGAGATAAACCTGCAGGTCGGTATCGAGCGGGGTGTCCGTCGAAGCCTTCTTGTTTTCCAACGCCCATTGCTGCTTCGCACCGTCGATCAAGCGAAGGTTATTGATGCAAGCATTGGCTTGGGAGGTTTGGCGGGCACGAACAAAGTTCGGAATCGCGATAGCAGCCAAAAGGCCGATAATCGCAACGACGATCATGATTTCCACCAGTGTGAAGCCGGATTTACGGCTGGATTTCGTTTGCATAGTATGTGTTTTTCTTTCTATGCGGTAGTGAACTTGTTAGAGGCCGGTTATTATTAATACATTCGTTCACTCTATTGCCTCTAACGAACCGCGATTATGCATTTAGCAGCCCCTGTGCCATGTTTTAACTTAAGAACAACCTCTTGGCAATACTACAAATGGGGGTGGCAAAACCCTGTGGCACGAGGCCTTGTGGGTGAGCACAAACAAAGGCTTATTCTTAAGGCTGCAAACTGAGAAATGACGGGTATTTCCCTTATCTCGGCGTGGGTGGAATAACAGTAATTGTGCTTCCAAGTGGAATAAAAATGCCCGGCGGCGCAGTTTGTTGCGGTAGAACGGCCCTTGCACCCTCGTTGATAGCGACAGCCCCGACAAAGGTCTGGGTCACAACGTCCCAATATTGTTTTAGCTTTCGGTAAGGCGTAAATGGCACGTAGACTATATCCTCGGGCGCGAGATAAACATTTGGAGCGAGCCCTTTTTCAATGCGTTTCAGATCGACCAAAGCGATTTCGGGCGCTTGCAACGACCCGCGAACAATCGCCACTTGACGGGTATATGCGTCTGGAATAATGCCGCCAGCGCTGGCAATGGCAGCGATTAGTGTCATTCCTTGGGTAAACGGCACGGTCTGTGGTGCCGCGACTGCCCCAATTACGTGCAATTCCTGGGCAGAGCCGGGTGCTAAATAGACATAGTCGTCCGGTTGGAGATATATATTCTGCGACATATCGCCTCTGGATAGCCGTTCAAAATCAACGGGTAACATTTTTCCGCTCCGCAAAACGAAGCTGCGTTTGTAATCCACGAGGTCTTCGTTCATTCCAATTGTCCCAATATCGCGCGTGCCCCCAGCCCCAGTCGCGCCCAGCAGGTTGAGCGGACCTCCGGCATTATATATCGCTTCCAGCAACGTTACGGAGTTGGTCATTGAGTAGACCCCTGGCGCAGCGACCCGTCCCAACATCCACACCTTCTTGCTTTCAACGCCACGCAGCAGAATGGTGACTTCGATTTTTAATTTGTTGTAGCGCTGAAGTTCTTTTTGCAGGCGATCCTGCGTTTCGGTCAGTGTTAAGCCCCAAACATCCAGGCCTGCCAGATTTTGATAATAAATTTTGCCATCTGGTCCGATGGTCAGCAGAGCGCGTGAACTGAGGTCGTTGAATATCTCCACTTCGATTTTGTCACCCGGTCCCAACGTAAAAGGTTGTTCGGGCAATTTCAGCAGTGCCGGATCGATATGATTGGTAAAACCGGTTGTATCCAATTTGTCCTGCGATAGCGACGCTGGCGGAATGCGCGGATCAAACCGGCGCGGTCCTGGATATTGGCAGGCGGTGAGCAGGCACGCGGTCGCCACCAACATCAGCAGTTTCGGGATAATAGAGGTGTTCATAATCCGGGGACAAAGTTTTTGCCGAGCACCTGAATGTTCGCGCCAGCCCACGCGGTAACGGCGGATTGGATAAATGCCACCGCCGCAGTATCCAAAAGTTCCTCGGCGCGATGCCACGGACGTCGGGCAACGTAGATGATGTCGCGCGGTTGCAATTTAAAATCTGCCTCGCGCGCATCGAGCACCGCCCATGTATTGACAACGAACGTCTGTGGCTTCGAGAGCGAGCCGCGGACGACCAGCACTTGTTTTTTCCATGCGGGATCGTTGAAGCCGCCGCGATCAGCAATCGCCCGAACGACCGTTAGCTTCGGAGTGTAGGGCGTGATTCCCGGATTTCGCACCTCGCCAATGACGTAGATCTCTTTCAAGTTCGCCGGCGGGAAATAAAGAAAGTCGTCCGGTTCGAGATAAACATTTTGCGAAAAATCTCCTTCATAGAACAATTTTTCGAAATCAATTGGCACACGTTTGCCGCTGCGGATTAAAAAACTGCGCTGCAAATCGGCGAGATCAACGGCGTTGCGTTGCAGGATTCCGGTTTCCAATCCGCGCGCACGCGATACGGCTTCGAGCACGGTGATCGGTTTATCCAAAACGTAAACACCGCGTGCGCCGACTTTTCCGAGGATAAAATATCTTTTGCTGTGAAATGCGACCGGGCTGACGATGACGCGCGGTGTGCGAAAGTATTTTTTGAGTTGCTCGTTCAACTTATCTCGCAATTCGTCAACGGTCAGGCCCGCGGCCATGACGTCTTGGGCCTGCAAATAACTGACGCGCCCGTCCATGCCGATGACGACATCGGCTTTGGCGAGGTTTGTCTCGCCATAGTAACCGAGATTGAGGACGTCGCCCGGTCCGAGCGTGAGATGCTGTTGCCATTGCGAACGTGGAGCAGGGGCGTTCGTATACGAATTGGTGGGAGTTCCGGCTTCAACGGGTCGTGCTTGCGAAACCGTTTGTTGTGCGGACGCCGGGTTGGCTGGAGCCGGGACGACGGCTTCATCTTTGGCCATTGCGCTTTGCAACACGAACCCGAGCGCCAGGACTGCGGTCCACCGGGAAAACTGACGGCGCACAAACGACGTTGGTTCGTGATTCAGAACTGCGCCGACGAGGTTGCAACCAGCGTGCTTGAGGGTTTCAAGATGACTGCGCACTTCAGAGGCCGTGACCTTGCCGCTTTGGCAAAGCCAGATGAGCTGCGGCACGTTTTCCGAAAGCAGAATTGCTTCGGCTTCATTGGCGGGCGGCAGTTCAACGAGGAAGACGAGGTTCTCGATGTTCTGCCATTCGGCCAACGCAGTTTGCCATTGTTGGCGGCGCTCCAGGTTCCAGACCCATCCCGGCAACGGAATGTTTACAATGGAATGGGACTTCGGATCGCTCAGTTGGCGCGCCGCCTGAAATGGAAATGCGAACACGTTGGGGGCAACGGCCGTGCTCGTGCCCGAGTCCTCTGGTTTCTCATGTGGATGCATAGCCGGTTCGACGCTTGGCTTAGTCGCGGCAACCAGGACTCGCAATCCGCGTTGAAATGCGGTCTGCGCCAGCAACTGCGTCCAGGTCGATCGTCCTTCGCCGTGTTTGGCGGAAATGATTCCGCAGACGAGCGAATGGTTTTGCGTCTCGGTAATTTTGCCTTTGAGAATTGTCCATGTTCGAAACGCCCAGCGTTTCTTTTCCTCTTCCGACATTTTCGATAAGTCGCCCAGCGTCGCGAGGACGGGCAGGCCAGTGGTCCGTTCGAGATCGGATGCTGTCTTGATGTGAGGATCAAAGACTTCGCGAGCCACAACCAAACCAGCGGTCAGGAACAAGCCAAACATCGCGGCGGCGAATGTGAACATGATTCCTTTCTTCAGGTCGGCTTTGTTGCTGGCACGTTCGGACTTGGGAACTAACTCGTAATAGCCCAGCGCGTCCTGCGCATAAAGCTGCGCTTCCCGCAGACGGGCCGTCAACATGGTCCGTAGCTGCTCAAGCGCAGTATGACGGTTTTTAACGATGACGTAGCTGACGTTGTTGTGCGAGAGCGCGTCGATTTTCTTTTGCGTTTCTTTGCGAAGCTTGTCGATTTGCTCCAGTTTCATGAGCAGCATTTTGCTCGGCGCGTAATTGCCGAGGGACGTTTTGCCATCAAATCCTTTTGGCGTCGGTTGACTGTTTTGCTCATCGATCTGTTTCTCCATCGCCTTGATCTTGGCGACTTCGTCCTGCACGAGCGGGTTTTCGTCAGTATATTTCGCTTGAAGCCCAACGAGTATGTCGCGTTCGGCTTGCAGTTTTTCCTGCAACGGATTGGCGGCGCGGACGTCGATTTCCGCCATCGAATATTGTGTGTCCAAATCGGTCAGTTGCTTGAGATAGCCTTGGAGTTGTGTGTCCGAATCCAGTTGACGCAATTCCGGTGGAATGGCGGCGAGTTGTTTTTCGTTGTCGGCCAGGTCGTGTTCGACAATCTCAAGTTTTCTGCCGACGTAATTGGCGACATCGGCGCCTTCGCGAGCCTGCATCTCGCGCATGAATTGGACGATTTCCTCGGCGTAGATGTAGACGAGCTTCGAGCCGTTAACGATGTTCTCGCTGCCTTTATAAGCCAACTGCACCATTTCAGTTTGCGGTTCCAGGTTGGCCAGGAGTTCGCGCCCGAGTTGAGATGTGGGAATCTGCTTGCCGAGAATGAGCGGTGTACGGTTGCTGACGCGACGCATCAGTTCGGGCGAGCGCATCAGATTAACCAACGTCGCATCGGCATATTGCGCCGGCTTATAAGATTCCGCGCCTTCGGTGGAATGAAACAGGATAGGAATATCGCGTTTAATCAGTTCAATCGTCGCGATACTGTGCCCGCGCAAAAACGCGTAGGCGAACATCGCGCCACCGAATGCAAGTGCCATGAGCAGGCACAGCCACCATTTGCGCAAGAGGGCGTCAAACAGGCGCATCGGATCAAACGGCAAACTGAGCGGTGCTTCCGCTTCTGGTTGCGTGTCAAATTCGAATGCTCCCGTCCGCTGCATCGCGCGCGCCTGCAAAACAGGACGCGTTGCCAGAGAGCGGTCCTGGGTTGACGCGCGCGATCCGTTTGGGAAAT
>JAICXV010000079.1 GCA_025934545.1 Verrucomicrobiia bacterium | reverse complement strand
TAATTTGCAAGTTGCTCCGGTTCCGTTGAACCAAAAACTTTAGGTGAGTCTAGCATAAGGCGGTGGAGATCGTAAAACTCGGATTCGCCGGATCTATACGCTTTGAAATTTTGTTCCACTTTGAATCCGCGGTGAAACGACATCAGTAGAGCAGCATGCGCAGATACCAAGGTAAGCAACCACTTAGAAGCTGCATCGGTACTTATCACTTGCGCAAGCATGGGGACAGCGAGGGTTGAAGGAATTACCCATGCCAAGCAATAGACGTGAAATGCACGATATGCTTCTGCGCGATTCTTCCAAAATCCTAGGGTTCCACGCATGCGATCGAAATTCTGTTCAAGATTCAGGCGTGTAATCGGGGTAAAATTCGGCGATTGTTCAAACCAAGGGCCGCCTGAATGTGGCTTAACCCCCTTCAACAAATAGAATAAAACGGGGATAAATGATCCTGTAGCGGCGACGCTGAACATACAAATCGCCCACTGCCAGCCATTCATTTGATGAATGAAATCCATAACGTACCGCACATAACAGCTGCGCACTCACAGATGAGCTCCTGAGACGTTGGGTTGAGTTCGTAACTAACGAAACGTGATGCGTCAACTACAATCCACAAGCCGTCCGAGCACCACAAGGCAACAACGTTGTTAACTCCTTCATCGCGCTATCGTGAAAGTTCGTTTTGCTTTACTGAATTTCGCGACTGTGATTGGATTGCGGCGGAGGAGGTCGTATGCGGTTTTTGTTTCGGATCGCTTTTTATTCTGCCGTGCTTTTGATCGCCGGCTCTTTGGTTTGGGCGAATTTACCGCCCGATAATCCCTTGCCCGCCGGCACGGTTGCGGATCGCGTGGTGATTTGGAAATCGAAACGGACGCTCGAGCTTTATTCCAAAGGCAAAGTGCTGAAGCGCTATTGGATTTCGCTGGGGTCGCATCCGATCGGGCGCAAGCAGGAGGAAGGCGATGGGCGCACGCCGGAAGGTCTTTATAATATTCAACTGCACAATCCGCACAGTTCGTATCATCTGGCATTGCAGGTTTCGTATCCGTCGCCGGCAGACAAGGCGGCGGCACACGCGCGCAAGGTGCCGCCGGGTGGCGAAATTATGATTCATGGGTTGCCCAACAAGCTGGGATGGGCAGGACGGCTGCAGCGGTACAGAGACTGGACGGCCGGTTGTATCGCGGTGACGGATGCCGAAATCGAGGAAATTTATCGAACGGTGGCGGATGGGACCGTTGTGGAGTTGAGGCCGTAACCAAAAGGTTGAGGGTTCGCAGCGACTGGTTGCCTCAATTCTCAGTGAGATTTGGCAGACAGTTTGCATTTCTTGAAAAACAGCTACTTCATGTTAATATCTTCACGCCCTACTCGGGTAGGAAACAAGGTTCAAGTTCCAACGACCCTTGCCAACGCAAATCTTTTAACCATGCGCACGGAATTTGTATGCCCGCACCAAAAACACGAATCAGCAACTCGACTCCAGCGGAGAACCGGTGCGTTTCGTTGCGCCTTGTTGCGGGTAGTTGCGCATTAAAAAAAGAATTAAATTTTCCTGAGTTCGTTGGGCTCCATTCTAATCGCTCCAAAACTTCCGCGCCTCCTTGTGGCACCCCTTTCGTGGACATTCGTGCAATCCGTGTGGCAGGCCGGTTAACATTCATCCGCGCCTATCCGCACCTGATACCGCCTTGTACCGCTTTAAAATTATTTTTTCCGCGCACCTCTGTGCATTCTTGCCCGTTCAAATTCTCTCAACTCTCAACTGCCGACTCTCAAGCAACCCGCAGCCACCGCATCTGTGTTCATCCGTGTCCATCTGTGGTAAGTTCCAAATTCTTTGCGCCCTTAGACCCTTTGCGCCTTTGCGTTGAAAATGTCCGGCTTACCTGCCCATCTGCCCACCGGCTCACCTTTTCAACTAACGTCATCAGAATTGCACCTACTGCCGCCCACTGTCACCCACTGCCGGCTACTGCCACTAAAAAAATACTTTCTATAAATGCCTCCAAAACACACAACCGACACATCCGCAGAAACTTAGCTCAATTTTGCACATCAAAAAACGCACGTTTTTGTACACAGGTCGTGGCAGGCAAATCCGCATTGATCTCTGTCCATCAGCGGTTAACAGAAAACAGTAAAAATTCGCAATCACTACAGCAGCATCTGTGTTTATCTGTATCCATCTGTGGTTTCATTCGACCAACTTCCACTTTCACTCCGACTGTCCCTCTGCCATTATCTGCCGCTCAGAAATTATGGGAAAAGAATTCAGCATCGTGCCCAAAAATGTGCCGCGCGTGGAAACCAAATTCCGCCGCGTCGTCACTCCCCTGCCCCATCCGGATTCCATTCCGACGCTCGAAAAATTGCGCAAGTTCGAACCGATCTCAATGCGCGGCCAGCCGCCCATCGTTTGGGATCGCGCCGAAGATGTTTTCGTTTACGACAAATACGGCAATCGCTGGCTCGATTGGAGTTCCGGCGTGCTCGTCACCAACGCCGGCCATGGCATGCCGGAGATTCGCAAGGCGATCATCGACCAGGTCAACAGCGGGCTATTGCACAATTACGTTTTTCCGAGTGAAGAGCGCGCGGAGTTGGCGGAATTGTTGGTCAGCGTCGCGCCCAAAGGTCTTGATAAAGTTTTTTTGCTCACGACCGGTTCGGAAGCGACGGAATGCGCGATCAAGCTCGCGCGGGCCTACGGTATCAAACGCGGCGGCAACAAAAAGATCGGCATCATCGGCGCCGAACGCGGGTTTCATGGACGCACGCTCGGCGCGCAACAGGCCGGCGGCATTCCCGGCCAGAAAGGTTGGATCGTCAATGAAGACCCGGCGATTGTGCAGGTGCCGTTCCCGGACGGTTATTGGACGACCGACACGAGTTTCGATCTGTTCCTGAAAACGATCCATGCGAAAGGGCTCGAAGACAAGAACGTCGCCGGCGTCATCATCGAAAGTTATCAAGGCGTCGGGCCAGACTTCGCGCCCGTGCCATATATTAAAGAGCTGGCGGCCTGGTGTCAGAAGAACGAGGTCGCGCTGATTTTCGACGAAGTGCAGGCTGGGTTCGGACGCACCGGAAAATTCTGGGCGTTCGAACATTACGGCGTGACGCCCGACATCATTTGTTGCGGCAAAGGCATCAGCAGTTCATTGCCGTTATCGGCGGTGATCGGTCGCACGGAGATTATGGACCAATTCGGGCCGGGCTCGATGACGAGCACGCACACCGGTAATCCCGTTTGTGTCGCCGCGGCGATCGCCAGCGTTAAGAAAATTAAGAACGATAAGCTGACGGAAAACGCGGCGCGGCTCGGGCCGATTTTGGAAACCGGTTTGCGCGCACTGCAAAAGAAGCATCCCGAAATTATCGGGCACGTGACGGCGACGGGTTTGGTCGGCGGCGTGCAGATTGTGAAACGCGGGAAGAAAGAGCCCGATCACGACACCGCACACGCGATTATTGAAAAGTGCTTTCATAAAGGCTTGCTGTTCTTCTCGCCGGTTGGTGCCTGGGGGCAGACGGTGAAGATCGCGCCGCCGTTGACGATTACGGAGGAGATGTTGCGGGATGGTTTGGCGGTGTTGGCCGAAGCGATCGACGAAGTTGCGTAGCGGCAGTCGTCGTGTAGCGGCGGGCGTCTCGCCTGCCGTAGAGGGCGGCGTCTCGCCGCCCGGCAAAGTGCGTGGGAGGTTCGGTGGTCGTGTTGTTTGGCCGAGAGCCGGCGGGCGGGACGCCCGGCTCTACGTCAGGCAGGATGCGTGACACTACAAGGCCCGACTACTTCTTCGTCGCGAGTTGTTTTTGCGACAACTCGCGTTGGGCGTCGAGCTTGTCCAGTTCGCGGCAGACGATTTTTTTGAGCGAGGCGAGCCGCGATGATTCGGTGCCTTTCAAATAGCGAGCCGGATGATCGCGCTCCTTTAAATAATTGCGCAACGCCGTTTCGTAACCTTGCGCGAGCTTTTGCACTTCGGGCGCGCAATGCCAGCTGAACAATTCGAGTCCGGAAATCGTTCGCTCGAGCGCGACGGATTCGGCGTCGGGTTGCCAGGTGCGAATGACTTCCTGCAACGTCAGCTCAGCGGCGGACGGCAATTGATCGGGACTGAGATGCACCTCGACCGGGACATCGAGAAGGTCCTGCAGTTTTTGGCGGCTTTCTTCCATCGTCCATTTTTGGGTGATTTGGTTGCCGGCGAAACTGACGCAGGTCAGCGCCCACCATTTTTCGACATCAAGCGGTTTTCGAAAATGCGCGCGGAAGGCGTTCATGAAAGTCAGTTGCCAGTTTTGATGTGTCGGCAATTGCTGGATCATCGCGTGCAATTCAGCGCGCCCGCGTTTCAAATGGAGCAATTCGTAAACGAGCAATTGCGCCGAATCGCGATAAACGCCGGCGTCGCGACCGTTGGCCTGCTCGGCATCGGGCCAGCTCAGGGCTTGAAAGCTGAGCGCCTGTTCTCGGCGCAGATGCGCGCGGACGACATCGAGGGCATCGAGCTTGACGCGATTGCCGACCAACATGGTTTTTTCCTGAACCAAAAACGTCGGCAAATTAAACGCGCGCAAATGAGCGGTCATGCCTTCGACCAACCAGAGCGGCACCTCGGCCAATTCGGAATCTGAATTGCGATTGGCCATTTCGAGCAGGAGAACTTGAACGAGCGCGCGCAAGAGTCGTTGCGGTTGGGCGGTCCGGGGCACTTCGAGTTCGTAGGTCCAGCCTTCGGGCCGGAGGGTGGCGACGAGAAACGGTTCCTCGCCTTCGGGCGCGCGCGAATTGATCAACACATCGATGCGACCGTGCCAACTGTCAGCGGTGCCGAGTTCAAACAACAAAGCGTCCTTGAGGCGTTCGCAGGCGATGGCGAGCAAGGCGGGCTCGAGTTCGACGACACCTTTTTGACCGCCGAGTTTTGGGGCGGGCGGTTGCAATTGAAAAGCCCAACTGCCGGCGATGGGGACCTTGGGCGCGGCGACGGACCTCAGGATTGAATCTTTGATCGCCGCGCGGACGGTGAATTGGCCGGACCGACTTTTGGCGACGGTGAAGGCCGGCACAATTTGCGCGTGAATTTGGGCAACGAAGCAAAGTGCGAAAAGTGTCGGCAGGAATTTCATCAAGTCCTCAGCGCCAAAGTTATGCCCGATGGGACGGCGGAAAACAAGCGCAGGAAAGAAAAAGCGCGCTGTGGCCAGCCGGCTGAATTGGATCCGTGGTCGCGACGGCCATCCCGGCCATTGCCAACGAGTAAGTTCGTGATAAGTATCCCGGCTCAATTTTCATGCATTTATTTCAAATTGGTCAGCGGTGGATTAGCGAATCGGAGCCAGAACTTGGTTTAGGCACGATCGTGCAAACTGGAGGTGGTCGGGTGCAGATCGAGTTTGCGGGTGCGAGCGAAAGCCGCACCTACGTTGCGGAGAACGCGCCGCTAAAGCGCGTGCGATTCCGCGTCGGCGACAAAGTCAAAACTAACGACGATAAAGAGATTGAGATCGAAGAAGTGATTGAGCAGCGGGGCTTGCTGATCTATGTCGGCAATAACCAACAACTGCCCGAAGCGCAGCTCAGCGACCGCATCAGTTTCCAGGGACCGCAAGAGCGTTTGTTTAAGGGCCGCTTTGAAGATTCGCTCACATTTGATTTGCGTCGGCGGACATTGGACGGCTTGTATCGCTCGCGTAAATCCGCAGTGCGAGGTTTTGTCGGTGGCCGCATTGATTTAATACCGCACCAGCTTTACATCGCGCAGGAGGTGACCGGCCGCCACGCGCCGCGCGTGATGCTCTCGGATGAGGTCGGGCTCGGAAAAACGATTGAGGCGTGTCTCATCCTGCATCGTCTCCTGCTGAGTGGTCGCGCAAATCGCATCCTCGTGCTTGTGCCGGAATCGCTCGTGCATCAGTGGTTCGTGGAAATGCTTCGGCGTTTCAACGTCTGGTTGAATATTTTTGATGCGGAACGTTGCGCAGCAATCGAAGCCGGCGAACCGGGAGCAAACCCGTTTCTGGACGATCAGTTCGTCCTGACGAGCATCGATTTTCTCGCACGAGATCCGCGACAGGCTGCGCACGCCATTGCGGCGGGATGGGACATTCTCGTGGTGGATGAGGCGCATCACCTCGAATGGTCCGAGCGCATGCCGAGTCGCGAATATCAGGTTGTGGAAGAACTCAGCCGAAAATCTGAAGGGCTGTTGTTATTGACGGCCACGCCCGAACAACTCGGTGTCGAAAGCCACTTTGCCCGACTGCGCTTACTCGACTCGGAGCGTTATCGCGATCTCGCCACATTTCAAGCTGAGTCCGAAAATTACAAAGCAACCGCAGATGTGGCCGGCAAGTTAATGAGCGGCGCGGCCATCACTGCTAAAGACAAAACACTACTGCGCCGACTGCTCGCACATGACCCGAAGCTGGAAGAGCGACTGGGTGAATTGACGAAAGGCAACGCCGACGCCGCGGCCGCTTTATTGGAAGAGCTGCTGGATTTGCATGGTCCGGGGCGTGTGCTTTTTCGCAACACCCGCTCTGGCATGAAAGGTTTTCCAAAGCGCACCGCGCTATTGGTAAAGCTCGATGCGGGGCCCGACCCGGAGTTGTTGCTGGATCGGTTCTCCACCGAATTCGCCGAAGATGCGGGCGATACCAATTTGCAGACGTCGTCCGATTTGGTCAAAGACCCGCGTGTTCGATGGTTGGCCGAGTTGTTGCAAAAATTGGCTCCGCAAAAAGTGTTGGTGATCAGTCGCAGTATTGAAAAGGCTGAAGCCCTGGACGCCGCGCTCCGGCGCCAGCTTACGATCAAAACGGGAATTTTTCACGAAGGATTGACGCTGGTGCAACGCGACCGCAATGCAGCGTGGTTCGCCGAACCTGATGGTGCCCGGTTGTTGATTTGTTCGGAGATCGGCAGCGAAGGGCGCAATTTTCAATTTGCACATCACCTCGTCCTGTTTGATCTGCCACTAAACCCTGAACTGCTGGAACAGCGCATCGGCCGTTTGGATCGCATCGGGCAAAGTGCAGACATCCAAATCCATGTGCCGTATGTTGAGCACAGTCCGCAGGAAGTTTTGGCGCGCTGGTATCACGAAGGGTTGAACGCCTTCGAAAATAATCTCGAGGGAGGCAACGAACTCATGCGCAAATTCGGACGCGCGGTTCATGATCTGGCCCTGGAATATCCCGTCGCGGAACGAAACGAAGCGGAGTCTGAATTGGCTGAGCTGTTGAGCAAAACGAAGCAAGCGCGTCAGGCGATGCGGCGTCTTCTCGAACAAGGCCGCGATCGTTTGTTGGAACTCAACTCCTTTCGCCCAGCGGTCGCTGCAAAAATCGTCAGCGCAATCCAGGAACAAGATCGTCAGCAGGATCTTGAGAATTACATGCTCGATGTGTTCGATCATTACGGCGTGCACCTGGAAGAACTCGCGCCGCACACCTGGCAATTAAATCCTGACGGCGTCATCACCGATTCATTTCCTTCGATACCTGCTGAAGGAACTGTCGCCACATTCGATCGCCGCCGCGCGCTCAGCCGCGAAGATGTGGCGTTTTTGACGTGGGATCATCCAATGGTTTCCGGAGCGATGGATTTGTTGCTCGGATCTGAAACTGGAAATTGTGCGTTTGCGGTGCTGCCGACGGAGACCGAACGAACGATGGTGTTGGAAACGATTTACGTTCTCGAAGCGGTCGCCGCGCCGCGCTTGCACGCCGACCGATTTCTTGCGCCGACTCCGATTCGCGT
>JAICXV010000183.1 GCA_025934545.1 Verrucomicrobiia bacterium | reverse complement strand
TGTATTCCAAAAATCACTCGCGCTCGCGGTCGCATCGTTCGATATGGAATACGTTTTTGGCGAATAGACGCGCACCACGATTTTACCATTCGGCACTTTCGCTTTGTAATCGCGCATTGCCTGCACCATTCCTGTCGGAAAACCCGAATCGAGCGCCAGGACCTTCAACAAACGCGGTTTACCGGAAACGATGTTTGAAGAACCGACCGTATACGCATTGATCAAATGCGCGCTCAGTTTGCTGAACGATTGCGCCTGCGCGCCAATCGAGAAACACAGGACCGCGAAAATAATCGCGCAAAAGTTTGGTTGACGCCGGCTCATCAGTTTCACGCAGCTTACCAAACGCCGGCCTATTGCTTCAATGCGTTTAACGCCGCTTGCAATTGTGGATCGTTCGGTTTCAACCGTAACGCTTCGCGATATTCCGCCGCAGCTTCAGCGCGTTTGCCGACGCGAACCAGCGCTACGGCATAATTTGCGTGCGTTCCAGCGTCGTCCTGTTGCAAAGAAATGGACCGCGCATAGTGCTCCAGCGCTTCGGGAATTTTTTCCGCTTCCATGTAGACATTCGCGAGATTGTTTTCAGTGTGCGCATCGGTTGGATCCAATTTCAGCGTCAATAGATATTCGGCAATCGCTTCGTCGCGACGATGCAGCGCGGCATAACAATTTCCCAACGTGCCGTGTCCGGACGCGTCTTGCGGATTTTCGTGGACGTAGGTCTGGAACTGCGGCAACGCTTCGGCAAACCGATCCGACATCGCCAGCATCATGCCGTATTCGTAGCGCGCCGAAGTCAGGTTCGACCGCAGTTTCAAAGCCGCCTCGAATTCCTTCTTCGCATTTTCGATGTCACCCAGTTGATGAGACGCGCTGCCCGCATTGTAATGCGCTTCGGCTGACGTGGGATTGATTTGTGCCGCAATCAACGCCTGTTCCAAAGCTTCCTTCGTCCGACCGGCTTTCAACAGCGCATTGGCGAGGTTGCTCCGGCATTCGGCAAAGCCACCACGAAGTTTGATCGCCTCCTGATATTCTTTGATGCCCTCCTCCAACTTCCCTCTTGCGACGAGCGCGATCCCGTAATTGAAATGAAAATTCGGCATTTGCGGTTGGATCTTCACTGCTTTCTCCAGAACTACGAGCGCTTCATCGAGCTTTTTGGCCGCCTCCTGCTTGTCGGTTTTTTTCAGTTCTTCGTACTGCGCGACAAGCTGATTGCCCAAATTGCTGTAGGCGTCGGCGAAGTCTGCTTTGACGGCGATCGCTCGTTGATACGCCGCTATCGCACCCAGGACGTCATGTCGATTCGCCAAGGCATTACCGAGATTGTTGTATGCCATCCACGCGTTCGGATTCTTTTTGATCGTGTCGGTCCAGATAGTTTCTTCGTTTTCGTAAACTGACGCACGGAGATATGTCGAAACCGTTAGAAAACCCAGCAACGTAACCGCAATCGTCACCGAAACAGCCCGTGGCCATTTCCATTTGTTTGCGAAATACACCACGCTGCACACCGCAAACGGAATGCTGATGAGCATCGCAAGGTATTGCCAATGGTCGGCCACTCTTGAAAAAACGAGGAAATACATATTAAAGAAGCCCATCACCGGAAATAGAGTGACGATGAACGCTGCCAGCGCAAACATCACATGCCGTCCCCACGTCGCTCGAAAACGCCAGCTAACGACAAATACCGCGATGATTAACACCGCTGGGATGTATTCAACCCACGAATGCCAATCGATTTGCCATTGCGGATAAATCACGATGATATTCCATGGCATCCACGCTTTCCACAGATAGAACCAAACTGCGCGCGTCGCCGCGATGAATTGTCCGGCGCGATTCAAATCCTGGATCATCTCTCCGCCAATCGCGCGATGATTCTGAAACCAGATCGCCGCCAACCCTTCGGCAAAGGCCAGCACGAACAACGGCGCCAGCCGCAAGAAACCGACTCGCTTCAGCCCCCTGTTCTTCCACCAAACCAGCAAGAGCAACACCGCCGGCAAAACCACCACCGAACCTTTTGTGAGAAGCGTCAGGACAAAAACAACGATCATCAACGCGTAATTTGCTGCGGTCGGCTTTCGCTCCAATCGCAGGTAACAAAGGACCGTGCACAGATAAAAAACCAGCGACACCGTATTTTTCTGTTCTGAAACCCACGCCGCCGACGCCACACAAACCGGGTGCAACGCAAACACCGCCGCCGCCAACCATCCGCCCGGCAAGTTCAATCGCACCAACACGCGCCACAACAACACCGCACCAAGGGCGTGCAAGAGGACATTAACAATATGGTAGCCGAGCGGATTTGTGCCCCACATTTGGAATTGCAACCAAAGCGCGGTTAACGTGACCGGAATGTGGTCCGCGGGTTTATTGGTGAACCAAATATCATGCAGGCCGGACAAGCTGCGAAGCATCCTATTGTCCGTCACCATGAAGCTGTCGTCCCAAATCAGCACCGCGTTGCGGACCGGCAAGTAGGCGATACAGGTCAGCACCACCAGCAGAAGCCCCCAAAGCCATTGTCTTTGCGCAGGTCGCAAGCCGTCCAGCATGCGCACAAAGGTAAAGACAGCGCGCAGGCGAAACAAGCGACGAATGGACGCCACACTTGACAGCCGGACTCTTTCAGTAAAGTTGTAGATTCGGTAGAGGAATAATTTTTTCGACGTATTGTAACATTATGGCCACTGAACCTTTAGCTGATCGCCCGCCTAAAAAGCGCCGCGGCTTTCTTTTCAAACTCTCGATTGTCCTGCTTTCGCTCGTCGTCTTGTTAGTCATCGCGTTTTTCGTCGTGACGAGCAGCGCGTTCTTCAAAGGCGTCATTCTCCCAAAAGTCGGCGCGAGTCTGAATTCCGACATCACCGTCAGCAGCGCTTCGATTGGGTTATCGGAAGTGACTTTGAACGATCTGAAGCTCGTGCCCCACGGACGCGATCAATTGTTGCAAGCGCAACAGGTCCACACGCGCTATTCGCTGAGCGACATCATTGGCGGAAAGATTGTCGTGCACGAACTGAGTTTGCAATCGCCCGTCATCACCATTGTTAAAAACGCCGATGGGACCAGCAATCTCGACCCGCTCACTCAACAGAAAACCTCGGAGCCAAAAAAGCCGGCGGCGACAACGGAGAAAAAGTCAAACAAGCCGGCCCAAATCGATGTCTCCAATGTCTCGATTAAAAACGCCCAGCTGACGATGACCGAGAAACTCAAAGGTGGCGGACAGAAGGTCACGCAAGTTTCAGATTTCAATTTCGCGGTCGACCGCTTGCAGAACGGTCAGCCCGGCAAACTTCAGCTCAGTGGCGATGCCAAAGTTGACCAACCAGCGGCTGAGGGCAGCGAAGCTGGCGCGCTCGCTGCGAAGCTCTCCGGTAATTTCGATTACAAACTCGGCTCCGATTTATCGCCTCAATCCGCCACCGGCAAAGCCGAGGCCCAAATCACCAGCGCCACCGGCGCGATGGGTGACTTGGCTTCTGCCGCAGTTACTTTGAACTGCAACCTGACACCAACGGAAATCCAGAATTTATCGTTAGTGTTCCAACGCGGTGGAAACGCCCTCGGACAATTGAAAGTCAGCGGACCGTTTTCCGCCGAGAAAAAGGAAGGCCGCTTTAATGTCGATCTCGTTGGGCTGGATAAGCAGGTCCTTAATTTTGTCGGAGCGAAACAAGGTTTGGAGTTCAACCAAACGCACATCAATTCCACAAACCAGGTGGACGTCAGCAACGGCGGAAATGCCATTGCGATCACGGGCAATTTCAACGCCGCGCAATTGAGCGTTACGAAGAAAGCCGATTCGGAAACAACGCCGCCTCTGGACCTGAACATCGCTTATCAGGTGAACGTCGATCAACCCAAGCAATCCGCCTTGCTCCAAAAACTGCAAATAACCGGCACCCAAAATCAGCAAGAGATTCTGTCGGGCAATTTGTCCAAACCGATGCCGGTCAGTTGGGGCCAGGGCGCAGGCGTTCCCGAGGAGGCCGCGTTCGCGCTCAAGGTCAACAATCTCAACCTCGGTAATTGGAAAGCGTTCGCGTCAGACTTGAATCCGGCCGGCTCCGCGACGGTCGACCTGAACGTCGTTTCGAAGAATGGCGGCAAACAACTCACCCTCGACATCAATTCACATCTCGCGAACTTCAGCGCCAAATTCGGCAGCAATCAAATCGCCAATGCTGACGTTCAACTCACCGCCAAAGGCGAGGTTGAGCAATTCAAAAAGCTCACCTTGAGCGAATACAAAGCGAACGTTTCTCAACAAAACCAGCCCTGCGTCACGCTTGCCGGCTCCGGCACAATTGACACGGCGACCAAAGCAACCGATCTCAAAGCGACGCTCGATGCAAACTTACCTCAATTACTCCACGCCGTTTCCGTACCGAATGTTTCCATCACCTCGGGCGACGTGAAGTTCGATGGGCACATTGTTCAAACCGGCAACACCCAGGCGGTTACCGGCCAACTCGCGCTTGTGAATCTCTCCGGCTCAATGGACAAAACAAAACTCGACCGGCTCGCCGCGCAGATGAATGCCGACATCAGCATGTTGGGCTCTGATGTCACCATCAAAAAACTCAATGGCTCAGTGACGCAAGCGGACCAACCTGCCGGCAACTTTGATGTGAGCGGCAATTGGAACCTCAGCAACAAGGTTGGCCAAATCACCGCAAAACTCGCGGGCTTCAACCAACATGCCCTGGCTCCATTTCTGGAACCTTCGCTGAGCGGCAAACAACTGGTCAGTGTTCAAGTCGACGGCAGCGCCAGCGCGAATGTTCAGAGCGCCACCACGAGTTCCGTCAACGCCGACCTGACCGTCACCAATCTCGTTGTGCGCGATCCCGCTCAACCAAACACCAACGCTCCGCTCGCCGCTCATGTCGCGATCGACGGTTCGATGCAAGCCAACGTGCTCAGTTTGAAAACCGCAAGTATCGCGCTCTCGCCAACTCAACGCGCCAAGAACGAATTGCAACTCAGCGGGCAAGTCGACTTGTCCAAGAGCAACAACATCGTTGCAAACCTCACCGCTCACGCTGATGCCATGGACGTGACGCAGTGGTACGATCTCTATTCGAAACCAACCTCCAACGCAAAAGCGCAACCACAAGCCGCCGCCACTGAATCAACACCAGCGGCCACCACGAGCAATGCGAACGCCGAACCCGCCCCAGTTCACCTGCCCATCCAAAAGGCCACCGTCGAGGTCAGCATCGGACATCTTTATTTGCACGACCTCGACGTGACCGAAAAATGCACCTTGAACATTTCGGACAATAGCCATGTGGTTATCAACCCCCTCGAAATCACGATCAACAACGCGCCGATCAAAGCGAATGTTGATTTGGACCTGAGCGTTCAAGGTTACAAATACAACCTGAGCTTCAGTGCCGACAAAGTTCCCGTGGCCGCACTCGCTGATACCTTTTTGCCCGAAAGCAAAGGTGCGTATCGTGGTGACTTGATCGCCAACGCGAATTTCAACGGCCAGGGCACAACCGGAAAGAGCTTGCGCGAACATCTGACCGGCCAGGCCAATGTCATCCTGACGAACGCAAACGTGAAGCTCAGCCTCAGCAAGAGGATGAACAGCATCCTGAATGTCGTCGCGCTTGTTTTGCAGACTCCAGAAATCAAGGAGTCGCCGCTAACTTTGATGGTAATAAATCTAGGCGCTGGAAATGGCCAATTGCAATTGACCAACGTCGATGTTCGCGGCGCAGCTTACGAGGCCACTACACAAGGCAACATCCCCATCG
>JAICXV010000669.1 GCA_025934545.1 Verrucomicrobiia bacterium | reverse complement strand
CTTTTAGCGTTTGAGACTGTTCCATTCGTCTCCTACATTCTCTGGCGATGAACGTCAGAGTTAATGGCAAGTCGCGGCACTATCGCACCGTCACCTTCGATGCGGACAAAAATGCCCTGATGCTGATCGAGCAACGATTACTGCCGCACCAATTCAAAATTGTCGGCACGCGCAATTTCCACGAAACCGCCGCCGCGATCAAAGACATGATTGTGCGCGGCGCCGGAGCCATCGGCGCAACGGCCGCTTACGGTCTGGCGCAGGGCGCGCGCGCATTTCATGGGAATGATTTGCGAAAATTTGCCAAACACATTGACACCGTTTACCAAACTTTGAAAGCGGCCCGACCCACCGCCGTCGATCCGGTCAACGCGATGAACGATGTGCGTCGACACATGAGTCGCGGTGAAACCGTCGAGGAACAACAGGCGCTGGCTTTGGCGTCCGCCGAAGAATTCGCCAACGAAGACGTCGCACATTGTCGGGCTATTGGTGAACATGGATCAAAACTCGTTCGCAACGGCATGCGCGTGCTCACACATTGTAACGCGGGCTGGCTCGCGTTTGTCGACATTGGCTCCGCCACCGCGCCGATTTACGCCGCGCACGCAGCTGGAAAAAAATTCCACGTTTTCTGCGACGAAACGCGCCCTCGTTGCCAGGGCGCAACGTTGACTGCGTGGGAACTCGCACAAGAAGGCGTTTCGCACCAGGTCATTTCCGACAATGCCGCCGGTCATTTGATGCAGCGCGGTGAAATTGATATGGTCATCGTCGGCAGTGATCGAACCTTGGGCCGGACCGGCGAAGTCGCGAACAAAATTGGCACCTATACAAAAGCCGTTTTGGCGAAACGTCATGGAATCCCTTTTTACGTCGCCATACCACTTTCAACGATCGATTGGAACCTGCGCAAAGGCCGCGACATCCCGATTGAAGAGCGGAGCGAAACCGAAATCCTCGGCGCATGGGGAATAGATTCGAGTTCCAAAATCCGAAATCCGAAATCGAGATATGTGCGCATTGCCAATCCGACGAGCGGCGCGCGCAATCCTGGCTTTGACGTGACGCCAGCCGAACTAATCACCGGCATCATCACGCCGGCTGGTATCTTCAAGCCGCAGGATTTGTGGAAACACAGGGGAAAGTTGGGCGCCTGAAACTGGCGGCTTGAACTTTGAACGTCGAACCTTAAACTTTAGCGAGCTTGAGGCGGCGGAGTAGCCAAGTGGTAAGGCACGGCTCTGCAAAAGCTGTATGCGTCGGTTCAATTCCGACCTCCGCCTCCATGTTTTTGTATACTGCAATTCAATAGCTTCGGAGTCTCCGGTCGGGAATATGCCAGCAGAAGTGCCAGCAGGTGAGACTTCCTCTCACTTTCCTTTCACTTCACCACCACTGCCCATTTGGTAGGGTGGCTTTGAACACCGTAACCTTCTCAGGACAGAAAGATTACGTGATGAAAGTGCGCTATCGCCTCTACCGCCGCTCCAACGGCAACTATTATTCTCAGGACAACGTCAGCGGTAAACAGGAGAGCTTAGGAACGGACAACAAGCTCCAAGCCCAGCGCCTGCTCAACGCGCGCAACGAAGCGCAGGTCGCTCCCACCATCAATCTGCAGATCGCCCAGGCCTACATCAATGCCGGCGACCCGGCCTTTAGCACACGCACCTGGAAAACGGCCATGGATGAAATCTTGAAAACCAAATCGGGCGAGACGCTGGCTCGTTGGCAAACTGCAGTCAAAGACAAGGCGTTCACGTCCATCATCGAATTGCCTATCGTTCAGACTCGCGCTGAACATCTTCTCCATGTCCTGCACCAAGGCCGGGTCTCGACTAACGTCTATCTGCGTCGTGTCTATAATTTTGCCCGCGATATCAATTGGTTACCCTGGCCCGTATTACCAAAACAAGTCTGGCCGAGGATCCGGTTTAGGGCCAAGCGCGGCATCACCGCTGAAGAACAGCGTCGGATCGTCCAACGCGAGCCCAATCCCGAGCGGCGCCGTTATTACCAACTCCTCTGGGAAGTCGGGGCATCGCAATCCGACATGGCCAATCTTTGCGCTGAAGATATCGATTGGGAACAACACACCATCAGCTTCGAACGCATGAAACTGCGCAATCGAGACCAGGAACCACCTCTGCTGCACTTTGGGCCGACCGCCGCGAAAATCTTGCGCGAACTACCCAGCCAAGGACCTTTATTTGCATATTTGCGCTCCGTGAAGGCTAAGCATCGCACGACGGAATTTCGACAACGATGCCAAGGTCTGGGGATCGAAGGTGTGTGTTTGCACTCTTATCGCTATGCCTGGGCCGAGCGCGCCCAACGCGCGGGCATG
>JAICXV010000387.1 GCA_025934545.1 Verrucomicrobiia bacterium | reverse complement strand
CCGGGAGCGACAGCGGCGGCGCTTGCGGCGTTGACGGCGTTACCACGCGCAGCCGCGACTTCTTCTACAGTGCCGCGTTCATGTTGGATGTAGCCTTTGGCCGTTTCGACGATGTTCGGGATGAGATCGTGACGGCGTTTGAGTTGGACATCGATTTGCGAAAACGCGTTTCGATACGCGTTGCGCAATGTGACGAGACGATTGTAAAACGCAAAACCGAGGACCGCCGCCAGCAGCGGCAGCGCGATCAATGCGAAGAGGGCATAGACCATACCGCTTCAGTAAATAGGAGGGCGGGCGCGCAGGCAATTACAGGATTTGGAGGAATTTGTAAGGAACCCCTCGGTGCGGCGTCAGGGTTTGTAGGTGGTGTTGATGGAAACGATATGGTGACGTCTTTTGGGGCGCGCCCTGATTTGAACCGTAGAGGCGATGTCCATAATGGGCCGCGATGGCGACGTTAGAGAAAGAAGCCCCCGCGCCAGTGATCGCAGGGACATTGGACCCGTCTATCCGGCACCGCGAATGGCACGCTGGCGGAATCGCCCGAATTTTCGAAACGCAAGCCGCGCTTAATCCCCGGCGAATCGCGATTTCGTGCGGCGAAACTTCCCTGACTTACGCGGAATTAAACGAGCGCAGTAATCAACTTGCCCACTTGCTGTGCGAACGGGGCGTCGGACAGGGCGTGCGCATCGGTTTATTCCTCGACCGTTCGATCAACACTGTCGTCGCCATCCTGGGTGTTTTAAAAACCGGCGCAGCTTATGTCCCGATGGACCCGGTTTATCCATGGGAGCGGCTGAAATTTATCATGGATGACGCGGATGTACGGCTCGTCATCACCGATCGAAGTGTTGGTTCAAAACTGCAGCACACGGCCCACGGCATTATTGATTTGGATGAAGTACACACCGCGTTGGAACAGCAAAGCACCGAAAACGTTTCCGTCGCCGTGCCACCAGATTCTCCGGCGTATGTCATTTACACGTCCGGTTCGACCGGCAAACCGAAAGGCGTTCTCGTTTCGCAATACAACGTCGCGCGCCTATTCACCGCGACGGAACATTGGTTTGGATTCAACAACGACGATGTTTGGACATTGTTTCATTCCTACGGGTTTGATTTCTCAGTTTGGGAAATGTGGGGAGCGCTGTTTTACGGAGGACGAATAGTGGTCGTCCCTTATTGGGTCAGCCGAACGCCCGAAACCTTTTATCAATTACTCAGCGCAGAAAAGGTGACGGTCCTCAACCAGACGCCCTCGGCTTTTCGACAATTGATCGAGGCCGAAGAGAGCGCGCGAGACCTGTTGCCGCTATCGTTGCGCTATGTGATTTTCGGCGGCGAAGCGCTCGATCTTTCGATGTTGCAACCGTGGGTTAAACGGCACGGTGACGATCAGCCGCAGCTCATCAACATGTACGGCATCACCGAAACGACCGTGCACGTCACTTACAAACGGCTTACGACGGCCGAGGTCGCGCACCGGCGCGGCAGTCCGATTGGTGTGCCAATTCCCGATTTGCAGGTGCATGTGTTGGATTGCGACGGTCGCCCCGTCGCGCCGGGCGGCGAAGGCGAGATTTACGTTGGTGGCGGAGGTGTCGCGATCGGTTATCTAAACCGCGCTGAATTAACGGCGCAGCGATTTGTCCCCGATCCTTTTTGCCGTGTGCCGGGGCGGCGTTTATACAAATCCGGCGACTGTGCGCGCGTGCTGGAAAACGGCGAGTTGGAATATCTCGCGCGCAATGACGACCAAATCAAGATTCACGGATTTCGCGTCGAAACCGGCGACATCGAAGCAACGATCAAATCGCACCCGTCGGTTGCCGATTGCAAAGTGTTGCTCAAAAAAAGTTCCGACGCCGACAAGCAACTCGTTGCATATATCATTTGGCGTGACGCAAACGGTGACTTTGCGCTGCTGCGTGAGTTTCTCGCCGAGCGACTGCCGAATTATATGGTTCCGGCCAAGTTCGTGCCGGTGGAATTATTTCCGCTGACGACCAATGGCAAGTTGGACCGCGAGGCGTTGCCCTCGCCGAATCGCAATCGCTCGCGATTGTCACACCCCTATATCGCGCCGCGAAATCCTGAAGAAAAAATTCTGGCAGACATTTGGCAGTCGGTCCTCAACGTCGAGCCGATTGGAATTCACGACAACTTTTTCGAATTGGGCGGGGATTCGATCCGAAGCATCCAGGTGCTGGCGCGCGCCGCGAAATCGGGATTGCGTTTCACCGTCGCCGATTTGTTTCGTGCCGGAAATATTTTAGACCTGTTGCACGTAGCGAAAACCAGCGACAACGCCGCTGACGACACAGTGTTGATCAGTGACGAAGATCGCAGGCGCTTGCCCGAAGGGGTGGAGGACGCTTATCCGATGTCCCAGTTGCAGGCGGGCATGGTTTATCACGGCAAACTCGATCCCGAATCGGCGGTTTACCACGATATTTTTAGCTACCGGATCAACGCTGTTTTCGACGCTGCGAAATTGAATCGCGCCATTCAACAGTTGGCGGAGCGCCATACTATTTTGCGGACGGCTTTCGAATTGTCGCGGTTCTCCAAACCGATGCAATTGGTTTATGCGGATGTAAAAATACCGTTCAGCGTTGAAGACATTCAGCATCTGCCCGCTGGCGAACAGGACGCGGCGATTGATCGCTGGATTGCCGATGAAAAACGCGCGCCCTTCGACTTTTCGCTCGCGCCGTTGTTGCGTTGGAAAGCGCATGTTCGCGGCAAGAACGTTTTCCAACTGAGTTACAGCAGCCATCACGCGATCCTTGATGGCTGGAGCCTCGCCGCGATGCTGACGGAAGTTATCGAGTCGTACGTCGCGCTGTTGCAGGGCGGTACAACGGCGGCCGCGCCGGCGGTTACTTACAAACGTTTTGTCAGCCTGGAGCAGGCGGCAGTTGACGATAAGAATTCGCGACAGTTCTGGACCAATCAAATGGAGGATTTTCAGCCGACGACCCTGCCGCGAATCGGAACGGCGTCGGGTTCTCCTGGCGAAGTCTGTGTTCGTGAAGTTCCGTTGCGCGACAGCGTCTCCGAAAAATTGCAGTCGGTCGCGATGAAGCTCGGGTTGCCGTTGAAAAGCATCCTGCTCGCCGCGCATTTGAAGTTTCTTTCGTTCGTCACCGGACAAACTGACATTACGACCGGCATTGTCATGGAGGGCCGGCCATCCGAGCAGGACGGCGACAGGATTCTTGGAGTATTTCTCAATACCGTTCCGCTGCGGATGCGACTCAGTGCTGGCACGTGGAGCGAACTCGCCCGGGATATTTTTGCGCGAGTCACCGACATGATGCCGCACCGACGTTATCCGCTGGCGGAAATGCAGCGGCAACTCGGTGGCGCGACTCTATTCGAGACGGCGTTCGATATGGTGCACTTTCACGTTTACGAAAAAGTGCGGCAACAGCAGGCGGTCCAATTTGTGGAGGACAAATTTTTCGAGGCCACGAACTTTCCATTCTTTGCCTTTTTCCAGGTCGAACCGGTCACGCATAAGCTTTCATTGCGATTCGACTACCAACCGGCAGAGATCGCCGACGAACAGATCATCGCGTATGGCCGATATTATGCACGAATCCTCGAGGTGATTGCCGATAATCCGAAGGCTCGCTACGACTCTTTCTCGCCGATGAGCGCCGAAGAAGTGGCGACAATTTTGCGTCACTCCACCGGACCGAAACTGTCGCCGGAGTCAGGTGGCAATTCGATGGTGGAATTAATCGATCGCGTTTTCACAAAATTTGCGGACAAGGTGGCGTTGCGCTGCGGCAATCAGCCGATGACCTACGAACAACTGAACGCTGCTTCGGCCGCCGTTGCCAAAGCGGTCAGCGCGAAAAGCGTTGGTCCTTGTGTCGGAGTTATCGCGGAACGCTCCGCAGATGCTCT
>JAICXV010000711.1 GCA_025934545.1 Verrucomicrobiia bacterium | reverse complement strand
TGATCTGGATACGCCGGAGGACGTCGGTGTCGCGCGCAAACGGTTGGCGGCGAAAAAAAGTTAGAGACTCGTCATGTCGTGTCCTCCAAATTTGAATTGATGCAAATCGTCCAGGTCGCACGCAATGCCATGGCTACACGATTCGAGATCGTGCTCCACGGCACGGACGCGACTTTTTTGCGAGCGGCGGGCGAAGAGGCTCTCGACGAAATTGCGCGACTCGAATCGCAGCTTAGTCTCTATCGCGCTACGAGCGACATCGCGCGCGTCAACGCTCGGGCGGCGTTCGAACCGGTGCGCGTAACGCCATTGGTTTTTAATCTGCTGAAACATGCGCGCGATTTGAGCAATCAATGTGATGGCGCGTTCGACATTACCATCGCGCCGCTCGTGCGCTGTTGGGGATTTATGAACGGCACCGGCCATGCGCCAGATCCGCAGCAACTCGAGGCCGCGCGCGAATGTATCGGCATTGCGCACGTGCAATTCGATGATGCGAAGCAAACGGTCCGTTTTGATCGCGAAGGGGTGATGATTGACCTCGGCGCAATCGGCAAAGGTTATGCGATTGATCGCGCTGCCGATTTGTTGCGCGAAGCCGGCGTGCAAAGCGCTTTGGTTCACGGCGGCACGAGCACGGTTTATGCGATTGGCAAACCAATAGATGGCGATGCCTGGAAGGTTGCGATTGCGAATGCGATCGGCAATGCGACATCGGCGCAATTGCCAACGGCCACATTGAAGGATGAAGCACTTTCGGTTTCGGCGATCTGGGGGCGGTCGTTTGAAAAGGACGGTAAAACGCTCGGCCACGTTATCGACCCGCGCACTGGTGAGCCTTCGCAGGGCGCGCATCTGGCTGCGGTGATCACGAAATCCGCGACTGATTCGGATGCGTTGTCGACGGCGTTATTAGTGATGGGGCGTTCGGGTGAACAGATTTTGAAAAAGCGTTATCCTGCCATTCGTACGCTTGTGCTCGAGGACGGTCAGCAGGTTTGTAGTGTTGGTTTCAGCCAATAACGCGTGCCTTGTGGAATCGGCGTTGGTGGCGTCGAGTCGCAACTTGGGACTGCGAAATCATTGAAAATCGTCGGCAAAACCGGTATCGTTGTGACGATGCTAGACGACCGCTCGTATATGCGCACCGATTCCCGCCCGACCTGGTCGGCGACGATTGCGCTGATGATCGCGTTGGTTGTCTGTTTTCTCATCCAGATTTTCGTCGGGCCAGCGGTGCACGGTTTTAACGAAGTGTTCATGCTGAGCATGGACGGTCTCAAGCAAGGCCGCTTCTATGAACTGATCACGTTTCAGTTTATGCACTCGGGCTTCATGCATCTCGCTGGAAATTTGCTCGGTCTTTATTTCTTTGGCGCATCAGTCGAAGCGTCGCTCGGTCGACGGCAAATGCTCATTCTTTATTTTCTCGCCGGCTCGATTGGCGGATTGCTGCAGGTCGGGTTAGGCGCCGTCATACCGGGACAGATCGGCCTGTATTTGTCCGGCCCCGTGGTCGGGGCTTCTGCGGGAGTTTATGGTTTGATCGCGGCGTTTGCGACGCGCGCGCCGGACCAGCCGATTTCGATGCTGATCCTGTTCGTTATTCCCGTCACATTTTTGGCGAAAGTTTTTATCTATATCGAAGCTTCGATTGCGATCCTCGGCATTCTTCGTCCGATGTATATGCCCCCTTGGGCGCACGGCGCGCATCTTGGCGGTATGATCACGGGAATTTTGTTTGTGAAATGGCTCAATCGTCCGCACAGCGCCATTGTTGTTTGGAAACCGGAACGCCGCAAACCGCAATTGGTCAGCAACGCGCCTAAACGCGCAAACTGGCGCAAGCCGCGCAAAAAACTCGAAGACGTTCCACCGGGTGAATTTATTAGCAAAGAAGTATATCCTATTTTGGAAAAAATCTCCGCGCACGGAATCCATAGCCTTACCGATCAGGAACGAAAAATTCTCGAAGCGGCCCGCGACAAGATGGCGAAACGTTAACGTCTACCTCGTGTGCGATGGGGCAGTTTCTTCGTAGTTAAATCAGCTGTAGGTTCCCATGGAGCATTCGGAAACAACATCAGCACCACGTCTGAAAAGCTCTGTTCC
>JAICXV010000162.1 GCA_025934545.1 Verrucomicrobiia bacterium | reverse complement strand
CGTTTGTGGCAATAAAATTTCGCCGACGTTGCTCCCAAATCTTCGAGGAGCGGCCCAAGACCGACGTCGAAATCTTCGTCGTAAACAATGTCGCCAACTTTAAGAGCGGGATTCAATCCGCCGGCAAATCCCGCGGTGATTACGCGCTCGGGTTTTAACCTCTCGATGGCTTCGCGAATGCTGCGGGCAGCGTTGGAGCGGCCCATTCCTGTAATCCAGACCTGGCACAATGCGCGCATGCGGACCTGTTGGCGCGCGCCTTTGGCGACGCGCACTTCGCGCAACGGTGAAAAAAACTTCGCCTCCTCTTTGACGGCGAAACAAACCAGCATTTCCACTGGTGGATTCGGAAGTTTCCCCAACGGCCCCTGGTTGCTGCTGGCCATTGACTTATTTTATGCCGGAAAGGCGCTCTTTCCAAACTTTATAGAGCAACACCGTGGCGTAGACGTCGCGCGCACAATACTCGGCGATTTCGCGAAAGCGGCCTTCGGCCATCAATTGGTTCACGTTGCTGCCGGAGACGCCGTGCGCCTTGGGGGATTCGATGCCGAAGGCCTTGCAATAGAAATCGAGGTTGAAACGGCGAGCGGCGCCGTCGCGTCCACTGACGTTGTAGAAAGTGAGTTGCTCCAGCAGGTCGCAATGCGGTTCGGTCTGGTAACGGTAGCCAAGCCAATTTTTTTGCGACACGGGAACATTCAGAAGGGCAGAGCGGAGATAGATAAACGGGACATCGAAGCCGCGTCCGTTGAAGGTGACGATGGAATCGTAGTGTTTTGCGACGTCCCAGAACGCGGTCAGCAATTCGGTCTCGTCGGCACACGGCACGAATTCGACGGAGCCCGGCGTTTCACCAGCTTCGTCGGCATCTTCGGCGGTGAACAAAACCTGCCCGCGACAACTATCAACGTTGAGCATCGCGACGCACACTACTTGGGCGGTGAATGGCCAAAGGTTAAAGAATCGTCCAATCTCTTCGCGTTTGGTTGCGCGTTCGGCTTCGTCTTCGATTTTTTGCGCTTCGCGAAAGAGATATTCCTGCTGCGCTTCATCAAAATTATCCAGCGGGAGAGCAGAGGTTTCGATATCGAAAACCAGTTTGGCCATGAGGTGAGAATATCGGAACCCCGATAAATCTGCGAGAAATTCCGTTCAATCGAGCAACGCCGCACCGCGACTAATTGCGCAGTTATTTTGGATCGTCCGGTTTAACGTCTGTTTTGGATAAATCGCGGTCGAGCCACATGGGCGGTTTGCGGTCCTTCTCCTTGATTGCCTTTTCCTCTTCGTTGATCCAGTTGTTCATCGCCATCGTGATGAAGCCGCGCACCTCGTTTTCGTCGATCAATCCTTGATCAGTTTTGGCGATTTTGAGGAACAATTTCAATGTGTCCTCCGTGGTGGCGCGGACTTTGTTCAACATACGGGTTGCCGCTTCAAAATTTCCCGCGATTCGACGGGCCCGAACCAGATCACGTTGCCGATGTAACTCGCACAATTGTTCCGCCAACGAATGGAGCATCGCGACTTTTGCAACGCGGCGACGTTCTATCGAACTTGATTTGTGGGCCGCCTCAATTGCTGGATCAATTAATTCCTCCCGCTCTCGTGCTAACATTGCCCGGTCTTCATTTCGGGCATCGCCGCGCACGCGATAACTCAACTCAATATTGTCCGCCCACTCGCCGTAATACTTTGCCAGCGCTGGTCCTGCGTTGGTGCCGAAATAGTGCGTCGCGTAATCGGAAATTTCATTTCGCGAATTGATCGTCGTGTCGTAAAAGCAGCGTCCGGCGAGATAGCCGTTTAAACTGTGGTTCCACCAATAACCCGGGGAATACATCAACATATAAACTGCGTTTACGTTGTGTTTCAGAAAATATCGGCGGTCACTTTCCATCGCCTTTGTGAATGGGCCCATGACCCACGGCTCAGCGAAATTGTCTGTGTAATATTGGCAAATCGTCAGTCCACCCTTCGCCGCCGCGCGCCACTTGTCCAAGTTTCGACGATCATATTTCGGATCGTCGTAGCCGATGCCGTGATGCCGGCCCCATTGGGCCCAGACGATTCGCTGCCTTGGGTGAATAATCGATAGATTCGACGGCGGATCCGGCACCGCGCCATAGCCACCCACTGTTTCAACCTGCACATCCGGTCGCGATCGTTCGAGCCGTTCAATTAACTCGCTCATCAACAGCATCAACAAATTGCTCGCGCCCTCCTTGCGACACTCCGGACAATCGCACGCCACGCCGCCATCAAACGGCACCGTGCAGAAAATTTTAATCAACGGCGCATTCGTGATGAACGCTTCGGCATTTCGAACAAATTCCCTGCGCGCCTCGGGATTCGACCAGCAGAATTGCGCACCTAATCCTGCCTGCGGCACGCGTTTTCCGTTCTTCATCCCAAACCATTCCGGGTGCTTGTCGAAATAGAGGCTCGACCGCAAAAAATGATCGAACGAATGGGCGGGCCCGTGAATAAACATTCCGCGCCTTTCAAGTTCGCCGAGAATTCCGGCGAGCCGCAAATCTTCGTATTGTTCCTGCAGCGTTCGTTTGCCGGTGCTGACCGCTGCCTGCCACCCCATCGCGTTGTAGCGATTCTTCATCGCCCAATCCAATTCCGCTTTCGCCGACTTAAAATTCATCTCAAAAAACCAGGCGTCGCCGTTGCAGATTCGATTTTGGATCGGCGATGCCACCGCCCAATTGGTTGCAGCCAACGATACGACCTTCAGTTTTGGCACCACCTCTGGATCCCGCGAATCAATCGTCGGATAAAACCAGCGACAACCGAGATGTTCGAGAAAATCATAGACGCCATAGACACACCCAGGTCCGTTATCGCCAGCTATGATGATAGCTCCTTCGCGGATTGATATGGCATATCCATCATAGCCATCTTTCTTTGACGGCAGTTGCCACCTGTCAGCCCAATCCAAATCCTTCCTCAACCCGACAAAAATTTCGCTCCATCGCAAATTAGTGGTCGTGATGGGCAAGTTGGAGCCGCTTATCTTGCACAAATACTTCTGCAATTCCTCCGCGGCGAATTGAACTCCCGCAACGTTCGTGGAACCCACGTGAATAGCCCAACCGGTGTGATGCGTTTGTTGCACCACGACAACATCTGCAGCGCGCACGCTAGTGGCCAAGCAGGCAATCAAGAAGAAAACCGAAATGCGTAGGAAGAACATAGGGGCGCGCTGAGGACGCTATTGGGTTACAGCCCAACGCGTCAAGAGTTCCGACGTGCAAAATCTTCCGCAAGAATTGCCCACCGTTCGTGGTCCTTCCATTTGCCGCAGATTTTGAGCATGCGGCGGGACAAACCCTCGCGGGCAAACCCGCATTTTTTCACCAGAGCAATCGACCCAAGATTTCCCAGCTGAATGTTCGCCTCGAGACGGTGAAGTCGGAGCTTTTTGAATGCGTGCGCGATGAGTAACTGCATACCCTCGAACATCAATCCTTGCCCACTGTGTGGCGAAAACGCGTAATAACCAAGCGCTCCGCTTTGAAAGGCGCCGCGAACGACATTGTTAATATTGATGACGCCAACAATGTCATTCGCATGTTCGCGGTGGATGACGAGAAAGCCGCAATTGCTTTTTCCGTCGTAACGCCCCAGGTATTTGGAGAATTCCGTGCGCGTCATTGCTTTTGCCGTGATCCATCTGCGATGCAACGCCCGACTGCGTCGAGTCGCGGCGATAAACGCCGCACAATCGTCCATGCTTGGCGGCCTGATCAGAACGCGGGGCGCCCGCGAGACTGTCGTTGATCTGTTCATCCATTAGTTTTCATCGGGTTCGAAGAGGTCTTCAATCTTCATTTTGAACACGCGGGCGATTTTGAAAGCGAGGGGAAGACTCGGGTCGTACTTTCCAGTTTCAATGGCGTTGATTGTCTGCCGTGAAACGCAGAGCTTGTCCGCCAAATCCGACTGCGACCATTCCTTGGCCGCACGTAGTTCGCGTAGTTTGGTTTTCATTGATAGCGGCGCTTGAAGATCGAGTAACCGACTCCAAACAGAACGTAAGTCATGCACAAGATGAACGTGCAATTGTTCCACGGGATCTGTTCGAGATGGACGTTCGTCGCCTGCACCAACGCAATCCACACACCAGCTTTAGTGAGCATGAACCACGTCGCGGTCAGGAACAGATAAACAGCCGCGGCAAAGATGAATGATTCCAACGCCAGCACCCGATGGAGCTCATCCATTCCACGCATCCACCGCGCGATGTCGCGCACGTAGAGAAATCCAAATATGATCGGCACCGTTGTGATCGCCAGCCGCACAAGCAATGGCAGTTCGGGATGGTGTTGAATGAAGTAAAGACCGGGCAAATCGGTCAGGAAGACCAGCAAGAGCCAGACTCCGCCCGCCTTAAACGAGTCGAGCCAGGATTTCGGCTTCCAGCCAATGTCATCAGGATGATTTAGTTTTGTTGTCATGCGCGCAGTGTAAAGCATGCTTGTCATATGTAAAGCGTCCTTTACATCTATTTTTTGGGATGTTGTCGAGCGGCTGAGGTTGGTTAGAATCGGTCAAAATGCTCGCCTCCGATTTCTTCACGCCTGCTCGACTAAAAGAGATGCGGGATGAAATCTGCAGTGAAGGCTTCGCCGCTGATAAATTTTTGGCTAATCAACCCGATTGTCCGGTCTTTGGCGTGAACCTGGCGTGTTTGTATCCGTTCTCGCCGGAAGTGAAGGAAACTTATGAAAGGCTTTCTGCACAATTAGGTTCGGCCGATGCGGGTGTTTACGTGTATCCGATGTCGGAAACGCACGTCACTATCGCCACGTTCGTCAACTTCGCGCAGCACGTTTCGCCGACGTCCGAACGACTCGCTGAGTTGAACCTGCTGAAGGACCAACTCGCCGCCGCGTTGCAAAATGCTTCCGCCGGAATCTATCCTTTCGATTTGTGGATGGAATCGCCGGTGATTTCTCGCAAAGCAGCAATTCTTCCGCTGTCCGATCCGAATAACGCCATCGCGGAAATCCGAAAGCGCGTCGTTGATAATCTGGCGCCGTCGCTTCGAACACGTCTTGAAACGCTCGGCTTAAATATCCCGCCTCTCGTCCATAGCACGATTATGCGTTTCAAAAAAGTTCCAGAGGACCCGCAACGTTTCCTGTCGCGCTTCGACGAAATTTCCCGCGATGTGCCTCGATTGAAGATGACGGTGAACGAAATCTACATCACGACTGAAACAAAGCCGTACATGCGCGAGGGTAAAATCATCCACCGCTTTCCGCTGTAACGATCAGCTGTTCGGCGCGGGCAAGAGGTCGATGCCGGAATGGTCGGGCCGGATGCGCACGCGAATACAATGAATGCCGTTGTTTTTCGCGTTGTCCGTGGTGTGTCCACCCGTGGCGATGTAAACGATATAAAGCGAACCATCGGGCAGTTCCATCGGTTTGCCATAACCATAGGAGTGGTCGATTAGGAATCCATGATCTTTGGCTGGCGCGATCCACGTTTTACCACCATCGGTGCTGAAGATCATACGCAAGCCACTGTTACCGGGCGCATACGAGCCGTGCACACAAACCAGCGTTCCGTCGCGCAACACAGTTAGACTGGGCGCAAACATGCGCATGCCGAAATTGACGGGCTCCGTCCACGTGTGACCGTGGTCGTGCGACCACCAGATGTCACCTTCCGGCCGCGCTATCATCACCATCGTTCCATCGTGTAATTCAGCGACGCTCAACTCCCACAGGTCATGGCTCGCTTTGACGGTCGAAAGGACTTGCCACGTCTCACCGCGATCGGTCGAACGAACGACGGCAGCCTGGTCGGGTGGCCCTGTTTTGGGACGGCCATTTATCGCGAGTGCTACCGAACCATCTTTCATCAACAATAACGGCCCATCGGCTTCGTCGGAGACAAACGGCGTTTTGATGACGATCGGTTTTTTCTCCCAGGTTTTGCCATCGTCAAAGGATCGGATGATGT
>JAICXV010000546.1 GCA_025934545.1 Verrucomicrobiia bacterium | reverse complement strand
GATTTGCGATGCGATGATTTTTGTGGCGAGGGTGATGCCGGTGAGGAGCCAACAAAATTCGGTGGTCGCGTGCGGGTTGCGGCCTTTGCGTTCGAGAAAATGGCGTTCGACGGTTTTGATCGATGCAGGATGAGAAGACATAACTTTTTTTAACTATGCGCGACTAGCTGGGAATCTCAAGCAAGCCAAGTTTGCTCATGACGGGCTTGGCGGCCTCGCGGATTTTCGGCAGTTGGCGAAAGAAACTGACCGCGACGACGAAAACGACCGCGCCAGAAATGCAGAGTGCGATGTGCGCGTTAATCACCTTGGCGATCCATCCAATCAACAAATTTCCAAATGGCATTGAGCCCATGACGAACATGGTGAAAAGGCTCATGACGCGGCCGCGTTTGTCTTCTTCGACGATCGCTTGGAGCACGGTGTTGCTTCCCGCCATCATCAAGACCGCGCCAAGGCCGGCGATCATGAGGAAAAATAGAGATAACGGCAGCCACGTCGAAAAGGCAAAGCCGATGAGGCCGATGCCCATGACCATTCCGCCAATAGCAATCACGTTTCCGAGGCCGGCAATTCTTTGACGCATGCTCAGATATCCGCCGGCGACTAATGCGCCAATGCCGGTTGCGGACATCAAGTATCCGAGCACGCGCGCGTCTCCGCCGAAAACATCTCTGGCGAAAAGCGGCATAAGAATCGCGTAGGAAAATCCGACGAAACTGATCAAACCCGACGTAACGAGTAACGCGCGAATCGGGCGATAACCCCAGGCATAACCAAAACCTTCGCGCATTTCGGTGAGCGGATGGCGACGCTGACGTTGGGGCGGGGCATCGATGCGCATGAAAAAGAGAGAAATGATAACGGCGAAGTAACTGATGCCGTCTACGAGATAACATCCAGCGACGCCGACGTAAACGATGACGAAGCCTGCGAGGGCAGGGCCGATGAGGCGCGCGAGATTGAAGACAGCGGAGTTGAGCGCGATGGAGTTTCCGACGTGTTCACGCTTTTCGACAAACGAAACGACGAGCGCTTGGCGCACCGGCATGTCGATGCCATTGACGATCCCCTGCACCAGCGACAAGCCGATAAGCCAGGGGACGTTCATAATTTTCCAATAAGCGAGCGCGGCCATTGCGAACGATTGCAATGCCGAAAGAACCTGGGTGATCTTCAACAGCGTGAGACGGTCGAAACGGTCGGCTAACACGCCGCCGAGGGGTGAGAGAAATGCGATGGGTGCCTGACTGGCAAAACCGATGACGCCGAGAAGAAACGCCGATGAACTGAGATGATAAATGAGCCAGAGCGATGCCGTCGAAGTCATCCATGTGCCGATGAGCGAGATGATTTGCCCGATGAAAAAGAGCCGGTAGTTTCGCGAATTGAGCGCGGCGAGCGCGCGTGGCCATGCCATGCGTTACTATAAGCGGCGACGCCTGCGGGAAAACAACTTTTACATGCGCAATAAATAGAACTCAGCGTCGGCCGGTGCAAATATTAGGAACAAATAAGGTTCCGTGGCATCCTATTTACGCAACTCAATGTTCAGTTTATTTCGTTTGTCTCAATTCTGGTTTGTCGGTGTTCTCAGCCTGTTTGTCGTCAGTTCCCAGGGTACTTTGATCTGGAACGGGCCATCCGTAACGTATACGCAACCGGGCACGGATCCCACGCAACCAGCGAATCAAGACCGGCTGACGCCGAAGGTTTGGCTGACGCGCACGAATTCGAGTGGGCTATTCAATGCGACTTTGGAAACGTCGGCCGGCGCGCTCAGTCCCGCGGATACCGAATGGGCTTTTGGGACTGCTGACCAGCATCAGTCGCTGACGTTTAGCAATTGGCTTGGTTGGTTGAATGGGCAATCGCCAACGACGCTCGTCGGGAAAGACGTGGTCGTGCATCTGATTTCCGAGGACATTTATATTTCGATGAAATTTACGCTTTGGGGATCGAAAGGGGCGGGTGGGTTTGGTTATGTGCGATCGACGCCGCCACTGTTGCCGACCATTTGGAACGCGACGGCGACGAATGGGTTTCAGTTCAATTATTCAACGACTGCCGGCTCGGTTTACGTCGTTGATGCGTCAGTTGATTTGGTGAATTGGTTGCCGCTGGCTACGAATGTGGCGGTGAGTACGGTGGGACAATTTCAGGAATCTTCTGCGGGTACGACGCGATTTTATCGGGTGAGGCAGACATCACCTTAGGGTGCCAAAATTCAAAAACCACCAGAGGACTGGCGCATTCCAAAAACGCTTCACGCGGTTCTCACTGCAGTTTTAATGTCAACGTGGCGAAAATGGAGTGAGCAGTGTAGTTGTTGACGCCGGCGGTGTTGGGTTCGTGATAGGAGTAAAATGCGTATTGCAATTTCGCGGCGAAATTCGGTGTAAACTTATGATTTAATCCGACGCGCAAACCGTGCTGTTCGTATTGAATTCCTAATGGCAACGCGGTTCCGTTGAAGGGCTGACCGAAATCGGCTTTCGAAAAGGAGTAGCTTGAAAAAAGATCGCTGTTGGTGGTCAGGATGTAACTGGCGCTGGCGATGACGCTGTAGGTGTTGCCGCTATATTTGTTGATATAGATGGATTGGTTGTCGGGCGTGGTGGTTGAGGTGGGTTGATATTGAAATGTTCCGTCGAGAAAAAGACGACGGATTGGAGTGATTGTTGTCCCGACTCCATAAACATGCGTGCGGTCGCGTCCTGCCAAGAGCGCGCCTCCGGGGGTGAATTGGGCAAGTGAGGTTGGATTGAGAGCGGGTGGTGTGACCGAAGAATAATCGGTCAGCAAATAGCGGTAAAATAATGTGGTCCGCAGCCACGTCGCCGGTTGTAGCGCCAGTTTTGTTTCCACTTCATCCGTCAAGAGAGTGCGCGACTTGATGAAACCGGGATAGCCGCCAACCGGAAGTTCAATCGTGCGCTTATCGTACCAACTATCGTCTTCATACCGGCGGTAGTGCGCGCTCCACGTCACTTGTCGCCATGGCGAGGTGTTGAAACCAAAACGCAGATCGGTCAACTGGCT
>JAICXV010000186.1 GCA_025934545.1 Verrucomicrobiia bacterium | reverse complement strand
GACGTTGACTGACGATTTTGCCCAGAGACTAACGTAGAGACGATGACGCTTTTCGTCCACACTGCACGTGTACGGAAATGTGTCGTCGGGCGAACTGCTGTAAAATCCAATCTCAAACCGCCGCTCCGCGCCTTCGGCGCTGTCGAATTTCTCCGGAGGAATGACTGGATTGAGGGCCGTGGAATGGTCGCGTTTTCCGAGCACAACGTCGGAAGCCTTTTTCGTCACCAAATCAACGTCGCTGAGGCAATCGCCCCAGACGTTCGCCACATATAAATGCTTTTGTCGTTTGTCCACCGCAATGCCGCTTGGCACGGCGCGGAGCAGTTTGTCATGGATTTTGACAGGCGCGTCGTTAGTGAGAACGCCACGAATAAAATCGAAACGATGAACTACTTCGTCTCCGGCTCCGCTGCAATAGACCTGTTTGCCGTCCGATGAAATGGTCAGTCCGAAAAACGATTCGCTGAGCGGGACGTGTTGAGTGACTTTCTCAGTCGCGAGGTCGACGACGATCAATTCGTGTGAACCGTAACCAGAATGGAGAACAACCGCATATTTGTCGTTGGGATGAACGGCGATGTTGACCGGAAAACTGCCGAGTTGGATCTGTTTACCGGCGGGGCGGAGCTGCCATTGGTTTGGGAGTTGGACGGCTCCATCGGGTAGCGGTCCGGGCAATTGCGTTGCGAATGTCGAAACGCAAACGCCTGCAACGACCGAGGCCAACCGGGATGTCAATCGATTCATTAGTAGCGAATCTTGTCAGCTTTAGCGTCCCATTCAGCAAAAATCTTTTTGGCGTCGTCAGGCGAAAGTTGCTGCGTCGGAATTTTGCGGTTTTCGAGCGCGCAGGCGATTTCGTGATAAAGAAAGTCGTCATCGAAGCCGATCTTCGCTGCATCGTGCCGGGTGGCGGCAAAGACAATGCGATCAACGCGTGCCCAATAGGCTGCGGCAAGGCACATCGGGCAAGGCTCGCAACTGGTGTAAAGAACGCAACCGTTGAGTTGGAACGTGTTCAGTTTTGCGCAGGCGTTGCGGATCGCGGTGACTTCGGCGTGAGCGGTCGGATCGTTGGTCGATGTCACGCGGTTCCATCCGTTGGCGATGACCTCGCCGTTTTTGACGACGACGGCTCCGAAAGGGCCACCGTCATTAGCGCGCATATGTTCGCCAGACAAACGAATGGCGGCCTCCATGAATTTCAAATCCTGCTGACTATCTTGCATCGCGCAGAGTTTAAGGTTTGGGATTGCCGGTTGAAAGTTCAAACGAACAGCGTCGTCTTGCGCAGGCGCGTCGAATCGATCAGTCCCTGATCGGTGAGTTTCAATTCCGGAATCGGTGAAAGGCTCAGGAACGATAGCGTCATGAAAGGGGCTTCGAGTTTGCAACCCATCGCACGCGCGGCGGCGTTAAGTTTGTCCAATCGTTTAATGACTTCGTCGAGCGGTTTGTCGGAAACGAGGCCGGCAATGGGCAACGGTAATTCCGCGATGACGCGGCCGTCGCGCACGGCGACTTGACCGCCCTGGAGCCGTTCCAGCCGTTCAATCGCGGCGCAAATGTCGGCATCGTTTGTGCCGGCGACGACGACGTTGTGAGCATCGTGGGCGACGGTGGATGCGATCGCGCCTTCTTTCAAATTGAATCCGCGAACAAAACCGACGCCGACTTTTCCGGTGGCATGATGGCGTTCAACGACGACGAGTTTCAAAATGTCACGTTTCGTGTCAGGCACAATTTCGCCATCGAAGACGGCGGGCAGCGCAATACGTTCTTTGGTGACTATTTGGTTCGGGACGATTTCAATGACCCTGATTTTCTTTTTTCCATTGGCGCGAACGACGAAGTCCTGTGGTTTATAGCGAAGATTCATCGTGCTGCGCGGCAACTGCGGGGACGAGGAATCTTTGCCGAGATACTTCCCGTTTTCGGCCACGAGCAAACCCTTCTTGTAAGTTTGGCGGATTTTAAATTTCTTCAAATCGTCGAACACGATGAAGTCAGCCCAGTAACGGGGAGCGATTGCTCCAAGGTTTTGCAACCGATAATGGCGCGCGGTATTGATCGTCGCCATCTGCAAGGCGCTGATGGGCGACACGCCATGGGCAATGGCCTTGCGCACGGCGAAATCGATGTGGCCTTCGTTAACCAGATCGCCCGCGAGTTTGTCGTCGGTCGCGAACGAACAATTCGCAGCGTTGTGTGGATTGATGAGCGCGACGATGTGTTCCAGATTGCGTTCGGTGCTGCCTTCGCGGACGAGGATGTGCATGCCGACGCGCAATTTTTCGCGCGCTTCTTCCAGTTCGGTGGACTCGTGATCGGAACGCACGCCGGCCAAAGCGTAAGCATTCAAATTTTTGCCCCGCAAACCGGGAGCATGGCCATCGATGGCTTTTCCTTTGCCGACTTCTATTTTCGCCAGCTCGCTTTTTGTCCCGAGATAAACGCCGGGATAATTCATCAACTCGGCGACGCCGGCAACGCGATCGTCGGAAATCATCAGGCGCAAATCATCAGCGGTGATTCGCGCGCCGGCCGTTTCCAGATGGGTCGCAGGGACGCACGATGGCAGCATGATGAAGAAATCGACCGGGAGATTTTTGGTCGATTCCAAAACGTAACGAATGCCGTCGAGGCCGAGAACGTTGGCGTATTCGTGAGGGTCGATGACGACGGCTCCGGTGCCATGCGGAACAACGGCACGCGCGAATTCCGGCGCGGTCAGTTGCGCGCTTTCGATGTGGAAATGGCCATCAATCAAACTGGGGGCGAGATATGCGCCGCGAAGGTCGATGGTTTTGTGCGCTTTATAATCACCGAAGCCAATGACGCGTCCATCGTCGACCGCCACGTTGCCTTTGTGGATTTCACCGCTGAGAACATTGACGATACGCGCGTTTTTGAAGAGTAATTCGGCAGGAGCTTCGCCGCGAGCCACGGCGAGGCGCTGATTGAGGTTCCGCATGCTGCCAGTTTAACGCATGGCGACTGGGTATTGGAACAATGAAAGCACGTCTGTCTCGGGGTTATTTGACACCGAGTCGCACCATCAGTTGTGCCCCTAACTGAGGATACAGGAAGTCAGTCGACAGAATCAGGTTAACAGCAGGTTGCCATAAGGCGAAGTGTCACGGACTTTCGGTTTAAGGAGGGAACACTATGTTAAAAAAACTTACTTATGTGGCAGGAATTGTTTCGGTCGCCGGACTTTTGTCGGCATGTTCAACAACGCGGGGTGGCTACGCATCGAACGATCGTTATGCGAATGACACCTGCGCGGATAAGCATCAAAGCACTTACAGCAGCTATAATTCTACGGAAAACGAAGCCAGCGGCGCGCAGGTCGCCGATACGCAAAGTCAGGCGGGTGGCGATCAGGTGGTCATTCCGTTGTTTGAAGAACGCGTGAATGTCGGCAAGCAAGCGGTGCCCGGGCAGGTGCAAATTCGCAAATACACGACGACCGAAACGGTCAGCGTGCCTGTAGAATTGCGCCATGAACACGTCGTGGTCGAACGCGTGCCCGCCGGCGGACAAGCCAGCCAATCGCAATGGTCGGGCGCACCGTTCCAGGACAAATCGATCACCATTCAGGTGCAGGACGAACAACCTGTAGTGCAAAAACAAACGGTCGAAACCGGACAGGTGATTGCGCGCAAGGATTCGCAAACGCAACAAATGAATGTTCAGCAACAAATTCGTCGTGAAGACGTCCAAATCGACCGCAACGGTAATACGGCCAATGTGGAAGTTCGCGGACAATTCAACGAAGCTGCCGGAGCACAAGCGCCGCAACAACAGCAGCAATTCCAAGGTCAGGATCGCGATCGCGATAATGACAACGATAAAGATCAAAAGTAAAAACCAATAGGAGTGGGAAACCGGAGCAGCGCAAGCTGCTCCGGTTTTTTTGTACGGAATGATTCGTGGAATAAGTTCGCCGGATTCGTTTGGTTGACTGAATACGTTGCGGTCGCTATACCCGACACATGCCAAAGTACTTGTGGGCCGGCAAGTCACCGGCGGGCGCGCAGTCTGCCGAGCGCGTCGAAGCCGACGACGCGGAGCAAGCTAAAGCGATTTTGGAAGCGCAAGGGTGGACGAATCTCGAGCTGCACAAATCTGAGATTGCGGAGTTCGTGGAAAAAGGCGCAGCGGCGGCTTCGAATCCTGACTACAAAGTCAACCTCACGCCCGAGCAAGAATTAAAGTTTCAGAAGGGCGAGAATCCGCGGTTCTTAGGTCAATGGTGGAACAACATTGTCGAAGCAAAAGGCACCATCGGGTTTACGGCCCTGTTGTTGGCCTGGTCCATTTATCGTCACCGCTTGTGGGGAACGATTATTTTCAGCGTCATTCTTTTTGCATTGCTGTTTTTGTTTCCGGTTCTGCATTTGTGGTTCGTCGCGCCGATGAAGGCGTATCAAAAGATGCACAGCGCACGGACGTGGTGGCGGTGGGCGGAAGTGTTGCAATGTCTCGACGAACTCAAACGCGCGCAAGGCCGGACGAAGATCGGTATCGGTCGTGCGGATTTAGCGCGCTATTGGGGTTTGGCGTTGGTTGGGACAGGGCTTGTCGAGCAAGGCATTGCGATTTTCACCAAAGAAGCTGAAGAAGCGCAAATGCCTGAATGGATGAAGGTCAGTCATCTCGCCGTGATGTACAACGTCGCGCAGCAGTTCGACAAAGCGCTCGAATGTCGGAGGCAAGCTGTTGCCGTTTCAAATGGCGATGTTAATGCGTCAATTGATCTTGCGAACTATCTCGTCGATCCATTGAATTTTCCGGATGAAGCAAAAGCGCTGCTGGCAAAGATTGAAACGAAAACTGTTCCCGCGATCGGGCGGCCGTACATTCCGTTGATTAAAGGTTTGATCGCGTGGCGCGAAGGGCATTTCAAATCTGCCGACAGCTTGTTGCGTGAATCGTTACGCGGAACGGAACAGAATGCGAACAATCGTTATTACATTTTTGAATCGTCCATTTTGATCGGCAAAGGTCGGCTCGCGGTCGTGAATGCGGCGCTGGGCAATAAGGCTGAGGCGCAAAAGTTTTTTGCCGAGTCAGAAGCTTATCTGAGCACGACGAAACGGAACGATCTTATCGCGGAATATAAAAAGCACATGGCGCAATCGGCTGTTGCTCAACCGGCATAGCATCGTTATTTCGCAAATGCCGGTTCTTTCGTGTGCGACGCTTTGTTCCCAGATGTCTTGTTGCGAATCGCCCTCCAAATTGCTTCGCACGTCGACGGTGACGGCAGCGGGACTTCGCCTTCAACACCAAATGCGGCAACGGCATCGCGAATGGCTTCGCGGACTGAGATAGCCAGCATGAAGGGCGGTTCGCCGACGGCTTTGCTGCCGTAAACGACAGTTTTTTGCGCCGCATTCTTCAGGAGGTTCACGTTGAAAATCTGAGGCATGTCGCCGATTGCTGGAATTTTGTAGGTGTCAGGCGAGTGCGTGAGCAAGCGGCCTTTGTCATCCCACTTCAGTTCTTCGGTGGTCAACCAGCCCATGCCCTGGACGAAACCGCCTTCGACCTGGCCTTTGCTGACGCCTTCGTTTACGGCATCGCCGACGTCGTGCAGGATATCGACGCGCAAAACCTGATGCATGCCGGTGAAGCGATCGACCTGGACTTCAGAAACGGCGGCACCGTAGGCGAAATAATGGAACGGTTTGCCTTTGCCGGCAACTCGGTCCCATTGGATTCCGGGCGTTGCATAATAGCCGG
>JAICXV010000321.1 GCA_025934545.1 Verrucomicrobiia bacterium | reverse complement strand
CTTCGCTCTCGAGGTGGAACGGGGCGAAAATTTATCGCCCGATGATGCTATCTACAAAGCCTGCATAGTCCGCTTTCGTCCGATCATGATGACGACGCTGGCGGCGATGCTCGGGGCGCTGCCTTTGGCCATCGGCTTCGGTGTCGGCTCGGAACTACGGCGTCCGCTCGGCATCGCCGTGGTGGGCGGATTGATCGTTTCTCAGATCCTCACGCTCTATACGACACCGGTCATTTACTTGATGTTACCACGGATTATCAGGTGGTTTTGGAAGTGCATAATGTGGGTGCTGGCGCAGATCGGAAAATTGCTGCCAAGACCGCGGCTGGCGACTTAACGAAGGAGTTACGCCTATAAACAAAAACCCGACATCGAAATGCCGGGTTTTTCAAACGTCCTTTTCGGACATTTTTAAATCGTCCCTTATGCGCGTTCCATGTATTTGCCGGTGCGCGTATCAATCTTCAGGCGTTCGCCGGTTTTAATAAACAGCGGAACTTGAATGGTGATGCCCGTTTCCATCGTGGCAGGTTTCTGCACGTTGTTTGCGGAATCGCCGCGAATACCTTCGGGCGCGTCTGTCACCGCGAGAACAACGCTCGGCGGCAATTCGACCATGACGGGCTTGTCGTCGACGATCGTCATCGTCACGCTGCCGTTTTCGACCAGATAATTCTTGGCGTCGCCGACGATTTCCGGAGAGATGGTGATCGTTTCGTAGGTTTCGGGATCGGAAAAGACGTAATCCTCGCCGTCTTTATAGCTGAATTCCATCCGCGTCGTCATCATCGGGACGACTTCCATTTTTTCGGTCGAGCTAAAGCGGACGTCGGAGGTCTTGCCGGTGCGGATGCTGCGGAGGCTGGCCTGCACAAATGCGCGGAGATTGCCGGGCGTGCGGTGCTGGGTTTCGAGAACAACGGAGATATCACCATTGTAATTGATCGCCATGCCTTTACGTAAATCGTTTGCTGATGCCATAGTAATTTTGTGTACCGCAGACTCGGCTTTCCGAGGAGCGGAGCGGGGGACATTACATGACCTTTCACGGATTGCAAGTCGCAAATTCGAATTCCGGCTATGGTGTGTATCGTTATAAACGAGGGATTGCGAATGTAACCTTTTGCCCGTCAATAAAGTCTGGCAACGCGTTGATGAAGTTCTCCAAAGTTTTGCTGTGCCTGTTGTTGGTTGCGTTCAAATCGCAGGCGGCGTTCGACACCAATCGCATCGTTGTGCTCATCAGCCTCGACGGACTGGCTAACTTTTATTTGGACGATCCGAAAGCGGAGATGCCAAATCTACGCGCGCTTGCCACACAGGGTGCACGAGCCAAATCAATGCTGGCTGTCATACCCACTGTTACCTGGCCGAATCACACGACTTTGGTCACGGGGGTTACGCCGCGGTTCCACGGGGTTGTCGCCAACAACTACTTTGATCGCGAATCTAGAAGCGTTGTGACTTTGATTCAGGATCCCGTTTTCGACAAAGAACAGATTGTAAAAGTCCCGACGATTTATGACCTCGCCAAACAAGCGGGTCTCACAACCGCAGCTGTCCATTGGCCGGCAACGCGTAATGCGAAAAATCTGGATTGGCAGGTTCCGGCGACGCGCTCGATGGACATGCAACGTCAATTTACTACGCCATCGCTTATCAAGGAATGTGAACAGAACGGAATTTATATCGTCGATTCAAAGATTAAAGAGCGTCAGCCGAGCGAACAGTCCGATGCGCTTTCTATCGCCATCTTCAATCTCATTGTGAAAACGCACCGGCCGCAATTGGCGTTGCTGCACATTGGCAACATCGATCATACGCAACACGAACACGGACCACGGTCCCGTCAAGCCTACGCGGCGATCAAAACGCAAGACGCGCAACTCGGCGCAATTTGGCGCGATCTGCAACGGGATTTTCCCGGCAAAGCCACGCTATTCGTCGTCTCCGACCACGGTTTTTCGGCAAATGAACACAGCATTCCCACGCACAGCATGCTGCGCAAACTTCGACTCGACGTTGGAAAAAAAGGCCCGCAACCGGTCGAACTTCTGACACAAGGCGGTTCGTTGATGGTTTATATAATGGATCGGGGGCACGTCGCTGAAATTGGGAGCAAGATTGCTAAAGCATATTTGAAACAAAAAGGAGTGACCCGCGTTCTGACACCCGCTCAGTTTCATGCCAACGGCTTGGCCACGCCGGACGAAGACTCTCACGCACCAGACCTGATCGTGCTTGCCGGCAAAGGCTATTTCTTTGGTGACACTTCCGCCGGACAAATTCCACGCAGCGAGAAGGCCGAGACGCACGGTAGTCACGGCCACGATCCGCTCGTGCCGGACTTGCACGCGATGTTTGTGGCGTGGGGCGTCGGTATCAAATCCGGGTCAAGAGCAGGGGACATCAAGAACACCGATGTCGCGCCAACCATTGCCAGAATTTTGCAGATCCAAATGCCAAACGTAGAAGGCCGGCCGCTCGATGAAATTTTGAGCGAATAGGCGTCCCCGATTCGTCATTCGACATTCCGGAGTTCTTTCGTCATTCTGACCTTGTCATTTGGCCATGTCGCAATTTTTTGAACTTCTAAAAACCGACGATTCTTCGAGGGCGCGGCTCGGTCGTATCCACACGACGCGCGGCAGTATTGATACGCCGGTGTTCATGCCCGTTGGAACGCAGGCGAGCGTCAAAGCGCTGGACCCGCGGGAGCTCCGCGAGATGGGCACGCAAATTATTCTTGGCAATACGTATCATCTGAACATCCGACCGGGAATGGAGATTATCGCCGAAGCCGGGGGGTTGCATCAGTTCATGAATTGGCCGTTGCCAATTTTAACCGACAGCGGCGGATTCCAGGTCTTCAGTCTTGCTAAAATTCGCAAAGTCAAAGCGCACGGCGTCGAATTCCGTTCGCATCTCGATGGTTCACCTTTGTTTCTCGGGCCCAAGGAAGCCATGGAAATCCAGCGCATCCTCGGCTCGGACATCGCCATGTGTTTCGACGAATGTCCGGCGCATGACGCTCCCGCGAAAATGCAGCAGGAAGCGGTGGAGCGAACAATCCGTTGGGCCAAAGAATGTCGCGTCCAACCTCGCGCCAAAGGGCAGTTCGTTTTTGGAATTTGCCAGGGTGGCGTCAATCCGCAATTGCGCGAGCATTGCGCCAAAGAAATTGTCGCGATGGATTTCGATGGTCATTCGATTGGTGGCGTCAGCGTTGGCGAACCGGAACCGGAAATGATGCGCGCCGTCGAATTGACGGAACCGTTCCTTCCCGCGAACAAACCGCGTTACGCGATGGGGCTGGGAACGCCGGCTCAAATTGTCGAACTGGTCGCGCGCGGCGTCGACATGTTCGATTGTGTACTGCCGACGCGCGTCGCGCGTAATGGCACGGCCTTCACGCGCCAGGGCGCCATCGGTATTAAAGGCGGCGCTTACAAGCGTGACTTTACGCCGATTGAATCGGACTGCACTTGTTTCTGTTGCCAACATTTTACGCGCGCTTACGTGCGCCATTTGCTGAACGTGAACGAAATCCTGGGCTTGCGCCTGGTCAGCGTCCACAACTCGTACATATATTTGAAAATCATGTCCGACATCCGCGCGCATCTGGCGGCGGGGACGTTTGCTGAATTCCGTCGCGAATTCATCGCGACCTACCGACCCTCGCGGAAAATTCTTTCCGCGCGCGTGAAAGAATCGCTGGTCACGGATGACCGTGGGTGAGCATTTATCACGATTGAAAGACCGTTTTTGGTGGTGAGTAGCTTAGAAAGCTGTTACAAATTTACTTCTCTGTGACCAATGTCCTTCGTCTGGGTGTTCTGCTGGTGCTTTCCATTATTGCTCCGATGCGCGCCTGTGCGCTTGCGGCGCTTCAAGGGATTCAAACGGTGTTCATTATTCCGATGGAAAACTACAATTGGTCGTCGATTCACGGAAATGCCAACGCGCCTTATATCAACAATACCGTTTTGCCGAACGGTGCGCATGCCGAGCAATACTACAATCCGCCGGGAATGCATCCGAGCCTGCCGAATTACTTGTGGATGGAGGCGGGCACTAATTTTGGCATCACGGCTGATATTCTTCCCGCCACCGGCGGCCAAAACACAAAAAATCACCTGACGGCGTATCTCGAAGCGGCCGGTATTTCATGGCGTTCGTATTCTGAGGATATCTGTGGTTGCGATTGTCCGCTGGCGAACACAAACCTTTACGTGCCGCGGCACAATCCAGTGGTTTATTTTTACGACAATACCGATACGAATAATTCCAGCTCCACCCAATGCAGGTCGAACGTCCAGCCGTATTCACAATTCGCCACGGACCTGCATAATGCGGTAGCGCGTTTCAATTGGGTTGT
>JAICXV010000743.1 GCA_025934545.1 Verrucomicrobiia bacterium | reverse complement strand
GGTTTGTACTTTGAACTCTGCCAGCGAATCCTGCGTGGGAATTAACGCCGTGAGATTGAGATATCCAGCGTTGACAGGCGAACCGTCCAGCCACGTCGTACGTTGGTTGGCCTGTCCGCCACCGATCTGGTAATTGCCCCATGCGAATGGGTTCTGGCCGTTCGGATTATTTTGCGAACCGCCCTGCGGTACAACCGAAGGCACCAGCGCCACAAGGCTCATTGGATTCCGGCCATTGAGCGGAAGGTTGTTCGTGACCTTCTGATCGATCACTTGGCCAAGCGAGGAAGTTTCGGCTTGCAGCAGCGGTGTCTGCGCAGTGACTTCCACTGTTTGTTCCAGGCTTCCGATTTCCAGCGCGAAGTCGATCTTTACCGTGCTGGCGGTCGCAACGGTCACCGCAGTACGCGCTTCTTTTTTGAAGCCGGACTTTGAAACATCAATCCGATATTGACCCGGCGGAAGATTCACAAACTGGTAAAGGCCGGTATCGGAAGTAGTAGCCGGGCGCTTTTCGTTCGTCCCGACATTAGTAAGAGTTACCTGTGCGTCTGCAACAGGGGCTCCGGACGAATCGTTAACAACTCCAACGATCGACCCGAATGTGGTTTGAGCAAAGTTGGTCTTTGCGGCAAATAGGCAAAATACTGCCAGCGCCACCCAAAGACACCAACGAGGTGTGCTTTTGAACATGAGACTGACTCCCTTAACAACAACTTTTCGTAACTAGCGGACTAACTGTATAACTGCTATGTACGTGGAGTATATCAGGTTTATTGTGACACTAAATATTCGGAAATATGCCGATGTTTTTCGCAAGAGTAAATAATGTAATCACATTAGGGATTTTAAAGATAGGTTTCTGACACAGCCCCGTTGCCATACACTTGTTCATACATGAGAGCATTGGCCGCCGTTTTTGTTTTCGCGTGCGCCGCCGCGTGGGCGCAGCAGCAGTATCCGATCACCGATGTCGACACCGTCAATCGAGTTGTGAATGAGGCGGTTGAGGACAAAGTGATACCGGGAGCCGTGCTCCTGATAGGGCATGACGGGCAGGTGGTTTACCGGAAGGCTTATGGCGAGCGCGCCCTGGTGCCGCAGCGGGAGACCATGACGCTCGACACTATTTTCGACGCGGCGTCGTTGACGAAGGTAGTGGCGACGACGCCGTGCGTAATGAAGTTGTTCGAAGAGGGCAAGCTGCGTCTGGATGATCCCGTGACGAAATATCTGCCCGAATTTCAGGGTGGCAAAAGCGACATTACGATACGGCTGTTGATGACGCATTTTTCAGGGATGCCGCCGGATGTTCCGCTGGAGCCGCGCTGGAGCGGCTATCAGACCGGCATTCAATTGGCGCTGAACGCCAAGCCGATTGCACCGCCGGGCGCGAAGTTCATTTACAGCGATATCAATTTTGAGTTGATGGGCGAGATTGTACGGCGGCTTTCGGGCATGAGTCTGGCGCAGTTTGCCCATCAGGAGGTCTTTGGGCCGCTGGGGATGGACAACACCGAATTTCTGCCGGACCCGAGCCTGAAATCGCGCATCGCACCGACTGAGATCAATCCGGATACGGGCCTGCCGTTTCGCGGCGTGGTGCATGATCCGACCGCGCGTTACATGGGCGGCATTGCGGGCCATGCGGGTGTGTTTACGACGGCCGACGATCTGGCGAAATACGCCGAGATGCTGCTGAACGGCGGCACGCTGAACGGCGTGCGGATCTTCAGCCCGATGACGGTGCGGAAATTTACCACGCCGGAGAGTCCGGCCGACCAACCGGTGTTACGCGGGTTGGGTTGGGATATCGATTCACCGTTTTCGAGCAATCGGGGAGAGCTGTATCCCATCGGTTCGTTTGG
>JAICXV010000650.1 GCA_025934545.1 Verrucomicrobiia bacterium | reverse complement strand
TCAACAATCATCATGACGATCGTCAGAATCAACACGCGACGGGTGCTCTTTTCCGCCAGTTCAAATTCGCCGATGAACTGGTGATGATGTCTCCATTTGGAAATGTCTGAGTGCATGTTTCTATTTGAGCGCGTAGTGAAGCGCGAAAGTTAAAACGCCAATTAACGCAATGCCGCCCAAAAAATTCGTCAGGACGAGCGCCTTGTGGTGCCGGACAATCTCGCCGAGGACAGCGTGCGCGGCCAGATAAATGAAGCCGCCTCCAGCATTGGCCAGAGCAAACGCGATCCAAAAACTCGAAGCGTTCACGAGGAAGATTGCGCCGAGCACACCGCCAAGGATAGTCGTCGATTCGACGGCCAGGACTCGTGTCAGCGCAGCAGATGGACGAAAGCCGGCGCCGGTGAGCAATGAGCCCAGCGCGAGTCCCTCCGGCACTTTGTGAACACAAATCGCAAGCACGATGGAAATATTCACGATACGCCCTTGCGCATCAGCGTGCGATTGGTGACCGGCGGCAATTGCCAGGCCGTCCATGATGCAATGAATAGCGAGCGCGATGGTCATCGCCGCCGCAATTTCGCTGAAGCGATGCGTGGTTGCTTCATCAAAATGACTGGCCGCACAGGCCGGACAGACGTGGAACACGTATTTGGTAACGATAAAAAAAACCGCGTAACCGGAAACGAGCGCGACGATAAGCATGCCCCACTTCAACGCGGTAAACGTCTCTGGTAAAATATCGAACAACGTGACACCGAGCAAAGTCCCCGCGCCAAGGCTAATGAGCGCGCACAAACGGCGATGCGACCGCGCGAGCATCGTGCCAATCACGCCGCCGACGATCGCCAATACGAAAGCAATCAGTGTTTCAATGGCGGTTATGCCCGACATGCGTTGATTCAGATGGTGCAGGCGTTCGACGGCGCAATCCAGAAATCATCATGGCAATGATGAGGCACGCTCCGAGCACGCAAACGATAGCCGCGCCGGTCGGCAAATCAAATCGGTAAGACGAATAGAGGCCGACAATGCTCGCGATCGTTGCGATGATCCAGCCGATGGCCAGCAATGCGCCAAGTCGGTTCGCGAGGAAATTCGCGCATACCGCCGGGATGATCAGATATGAAAAAACGAGGAGCACACCGCCGATTTGAACAAAACTCGTCACGACCCAACCGAAAACGGCGTAAAAGAAAAAGTCCCACCAATGGATCGATAAGCCGCTTGCCTTGGCGCGATCGGGCTCAAACGAAATCGCAAAAAACTTTTTGCGGAAAATAAAATGAATGATCGCGAGCACGGCGTATAAACCGAATGTGCGAAGCACTTGATTGGGCGACACCAGCAGGACATCGCCGATGAGCGAGCGACGCAATTCTTCGTTCCCTTCCGCATTGTTGCTCAACAACAAAATGCCCGCCGCAGCGGCGACGACGTAAACGATACCGATGAGCGCTTCCTGGGGCACGCGATGGCTTTGCGTTCGAGTCAACGTAAAGATCGCAGCGCCGACAAGCGTGAACCCAAGCGATAGCGCGTAATTCTGCCACGACAGCGGTTCGAAGTGTTGGAGAATTCCCAGCGCGCTGCCCAATGCCGCGACCTGTGCCAGCGCGAGATCGACGAAAATGATTTCGCGCCGCACGATATGCAGGCCGAGATAGACGAGAAGGCCGGGCAAAAGGAGACACGCAATGATTGGCCATTTCATCACTTCGAAAGCTTCGTTCATGAATCAGTTTTTCTAGTTTTAATTTGTCGGCCAGCGCTACTTCGTTTGGGCAAACGCTTTTGCCAACGAATTTACCAACCCATCAATCCATGCGACGTAACTTTGGTCGGTCGTCGGGAACGTCGGAAAATCAACAACCGTTGCGCCCGTATGACTCGCGACGGTTTCCGCTGTCTTCCGATTTTGATACGGCTGCACAACGATGACTTTGACGTTGTCTGATTTCATTTGCGTGATGACCTCCGCAAGATGCGCGGGCGTAGGCGGGATGCCGGGTTTGGGTTCGAGGAACAAATCCATTTTCAATCCGAACCGCTGCGCAAAATACGGCCACATGTTGTGATAGCTCACGACTTCCTTGCCTTTGTAGGGCGCGAGGATTTTTTGCCACTCGGCAATTTTCGCATCCAATTCGCTGTTGAATTTGTTCAGGTTATCCCGGAACTGATTGCAGTTTTTGGCGTCCAATTGGCAGAACGCATTGGCGATATGTTCGGCGGCGATTTTGCCGTTTACCGGATCGCTCATGTAATGCGGATTGCCGGCGGCATGGACATCGCCGCGCGAACGGTCAAGCGTCGTTGGGACTTCCAGAAGGCTGATCCCTTCATTGCCCATGATGTGGCCGGGTTTACCAAGCTCGAGTTTTGTGTTGCGCGACCCGTCGACGAGCGGCGGCAACCAACCGAGTTCGAGTTCCGCGCCGCCTTCAATCACAGCAT
>JAICXV010000200.1 GCA_025934545.1 Verrucomicrobiia bacterium | reverse complement strand
ATCACCTGCCCCTGCCATCGCGCCAGGCAAATAAATCCAAGCGAACGCGCGATGATGTATTGATAAATGTTTTGGAAAAATGTGAACGACTGCGGCGGCAAGCCATGCTTGCGCCGCGTGTAGCAATGCAAACGGTAGAACTCAGCCATCGCCGCCGCTGTCCGCACAATTTCCACTTTCACACCTTCGCGTTCGCCTTTGCGAATGGCGCGGCGCACCGCCGGATCACAGTTTTCAAACTGTTGATCGGCGTCCCTGCACAAATTCATTTCATGCGTGACGTATTGCCCCCAGGCCGGCGCGCCCGCGAACTGCTCGCGATTGCCACGCACTTCCAAATATTTCCAGCCGCGTTGCTCGCCCAATTTGATCGCTTCCGGCAACAATGCGCTTTGTACCAGGCCATCTTCGTCGAACAACTCGCAAACGTCCGTGAATGGCAGTGAAATACCGCGACGCCCCTTAAGCCAACTCGACGCTTCCATCACCGGCAACAAAGCCGCCAATCGGTTGCCGTCGAAAACGCTCAAATAAACGGGCTCGTAACCGTAGGTCTGCCACATCACACGCGCCCAAGCCGAACTATGGAAAAACGAATAGCCCGGCTGCGATAACAACCGCTCATCCCAATTCGCGTCTTCCAGCGGATTGACCAGCTTAACCGACCGACTGGTTTGGCAAATGGCCGTCATTTATTTCCCGGAGCGCGGATTTCAATCCGCTTCAGGCAGCTTTACTAAAAATCCCAAATGGAGCCGGCATGAAGGCCGCGCTCCGAAGGTTACTTCACCTTGCGGATAACGTCCTTGAGCACCTGCGCGACAAACGCAATTTGCTCGCGCGTCAATTCGGGAAACATCGGCAACGACAAAAATTCATCCGCGCACTTTTCCGCAACCGGGAACGAACCGCGTCCAAAACCCAAACTGGCATAGGCCCCGGTCAGATGCACCGGCACCGGATAATGAATGCCACAACTAATTCCCAAATCGGTCATCGCTTTCAACACAGCGTCGCGGTTTTTCACGCGGATCGCGTAGACATGATAGACATGCTTTCCGTAAGAAGCCTCTTTCGGCAGCACCACTTCCGCACAGTCGCCAAGGAGTTCGGCATATTGCCGGGCATGTTCCCGACGCGCCGCATTTCCCTTTTCCAAACCTTTCAATTTAACGCGCAAGACCGCGCCTTGAATGCCGTCCATGCGACCGTTCCAGCCAATGTGCGAGTGATGATACTTGGCTTGCTGCCCGTGATCGCGCAACACCTGCATTTGTTTGGCCAATCCGGCATCATTGGTCGTGGTGCCACCAGCTTCGCCGAGTGCGCCAAGATTTTTTCCGGGATAAAAACTGAATGCACCAGCAACACCAAGATTGCCCGCGCGTTTGCCCTTGTACTGAGCGCCGTGCGCCTGGCAGGCGTCTTCCAGAACCGGGATATTGTGCTTCTTTGCGATCGCTAGAATCGGATCCATGTCCGCGACCTGGCCGAACAAGTGGACCGGAACGATTGCCTTCGTTCGCGGAGTGATCGCGCGTTCGAGCAAGGCCGGGTCCATGGTGTAAGTGTCTGGCGAAATGTCGACGAACACCGGTTTCGCCCCGGTAAAACTAATCGCCTCCGCCGTCGCCATAAACGTGCTCGGCACCGTAATCACTTCATCGCCCGCGCCGACACCGATCGCCAGAAGCGCGAACCATAATGCATCCGTGCCATTGCCAACACCGACGGCATATTGCGTCCCGCAATACGCTGCAAAATCTTTTTCAAAGGCCGCGACATACGGTCCGCCGGCAAACGCCCCGCAATCCACAACCTCCGCAATCGCAGCGTCCAACTCTTCACGAATTGGCGCGTGATGCGCTTTTAAATCTAAAAACGGAACTTTCATTTAAACGAAATTCTTAAGCGCTCAACTTTTCCGACAGCCCCGCGTCCTGAATCTTGCTTCTTAAATCTGCTTTTTTTTGACGATCTTCGCCGGATTCCCCGCCACCACCGCCCCCGCTGGAACGTCCTTTGTCACCATACTCCCCGCCCCAATCAAAGCACCCTCACCAATTGTAATTCCGCAAAGAATAGTCGCGCTCGATCCAATCGATGCGCCCTTTTTCACCAAAGTGGGTATGCATTTCCAATCCGCTTCCGTTTGCAATTGCCCGCCAGCCGTCGCTCGCGGAAATAGATCGTTGATGAACGTGACGTTGTGACCAACGAACACTTCATCCTCAATCGTCACGCCTTCACAAATGAAACTGTGGCTCGAAATCTTGCAGCGCTTGCCGATTTTCGCGCCCTTTTGGATTTCCACAAAGGTCCCCACCTTCGTTTCGTCACCAATCTCGCATCCGTAGAGATTGGTAAACCCAAAAATGCGGACGTCTTTGCCGAGCTTAACGCTCGGCGCTATCTGCTGATTTGACTGTTGCATCGGCTAACCGGCCAGGCCGTTACCCTTGCGCGCTCCGCCATTGCGACGGGAATGCCCATTCCCATTGACGTGACCGTTTCCATTAGCCGGCACGATCGGCTTGACGCGTTCAATTCCTTCGGGCCGCTGCACATGCCACGCGCTGCCGTGCGCCAAACGCACCGGGCTGCCGCGTTCCGTGAGCGACAACGATGCCGCTTCCAAAATCTTCACGAGCTCCATGCCCTGGCGGCCGTTCGTGTTCGGCGTCTTGCCTTCGCGAATGCAATCCAGGAAGTGCTGACATTCCGAACGCAACGGTTCTTCCTGCTTGATGTAAGGAACGTAAACGTCGCCGTAATGATAGGCGTAATGAAACTCGGCAAAAGTGTCGTAATGCGGTGGACGTTCCACGCGCGCATCGAAGATGCGAATTTTTTCCAGTGGCTCAACATCATCGTAAACAATCATCCGTTTGCTGCCGACAATGGTCATCTCGCGCACCTTGCGCGGGTCCAGCCAACTGCTCTGCACCAAAGCCGAGCGATCGTTTCGGAACGTCAAACACATCGACGTCACATCTTCCACACCAGGGGTGACGTGCGCGCTGCCGCGGCAATTGACGCTCAACGGCGCCTCGCCCATCACGTCGAGGATGATTGACAAATCATGCGGCGCGAGGTCCCACGTCACATTGATGTCTTTTTGGAACAAACCAAGATTCAACCGGCGTGCGGAAATGTAACGGATGTCGCCGATATCGCCGTTGCGGACGATCTCTTTGATTTTTTTGACCGCCGGCGAATAAAGGAACGTATGTCCAATCATCAACGTCAGACCTTTTTTCTCCGCGATCTCGATCAACTCCGCGCATTGCTCGGAGGAGGACGCCATCGGTTTCTCAATGAAAGTATGTTTGCCCGCCAACAGCGCTGCTTTGGCCATCGGATAATGCAACTTAACCGCCGTGGCGATGACAACGGCGTCCAGACCCGCGCCGTTGATCATGTGATTAAAATCGGTCTCGCCTTTTACCTCCGGGTAAAGGTTGCGCAGATGTTTCAACCTGTCCTGGCTCAGGTCGCACATCATCTTCAGGCTGCAATCTGGCAGCGCGCGAAAATTGCGGATGAGGTTGGGGCCCCAATATCCACACCCGACAACACCCACTTTGATTGGTTTTGGCATAATTCTCTCCGTTAGTACTGCAGTTTCGTTAGTTTTGCTCCACAGGCCGCTCCGGGCCTGTCCGTTTATCAGCGTCACTTCCCGTGCACAACGTCTATATGAGCTCTTGGTTTCTCATGGCCCATCGTCTCCCCGCGGGTCTGTTCGTTGTGCGCGCGTCGCGCCGCCGCTTTACGTTTTAGCGTGTCCCAAACTTGACCGAAGATCGCTGGTATTGTCAGCGCAATGATTTTCAAATCCAGCCACACCGATTTCTTCCGGCAATAATCCAGATCCAAATCGATCATCTCCTCAAAAGTCGTGCGATTCTTCCCGCTCACCTGCCACAGACCCGTCAGTCCCGGCAACGTCGCGCAGCGGCCCCGATGCCGCGGCTGATAACGTTCAAATTCATACGGCAAACACGGCCGCGGCCCAACCAGGCTCATCTCGCCTTTCAAAACGTTGATCAACTGCGGCAATTCATCCAAACCGAATGCTCGCAAAAGCCGGCCGAAGGGAATGACGCGTGAATCGTGAGTATCAAGCTTCGTCATCGGCTGGTTTGAATTAATCAAATCGGCCAGATGCGCCGCGTGCACTTTGGTCTCGGCGTTGTGGGTCATCGTGCGGAACTTGATGCAGCGAAATTTATTTCCCAAATAACCAATCCGTTCCTGGTAAAAGAACACCGGCCCCGGCGAAATCACTTTGACAAGGAACGCGATGATCAACCCAACCGGCAAAACCACTGGCGCAGCCAGCACGATGCAACCGATATCAAGGGCCCGCTTCCATTGCGGCACGCGCAAAGAGCCGCGTTGGGCATCAACGTTTTGTGAGATTTGTGGATGAAAACAATGCATGAATTGACCTTGAAGGCTCAGGCCGAAAGCGATGTAACTCCCCGAGAATGGGGACTACAAACTCCGTTAGTAGAGAAGAAGTTGAGGACCTTGCGAACTACCCTACAGGTCCTGCGTAGTTGTTTTAGTTTTACTGATCTCGACCCTGCTTTTTTGTGGGTTGATTTGGAAAACCCTTTCAGAGAAGGCTCCGCACTTGCAGGAAAACGCTACGTTTCCCCGATTTCGCTCGGGCACCCCTTTTTTCCTCTGAATCACTGCTTACTTATGTTGCGACAATGTGGCCGCGACTGAGATCAATCCCGCCGCTGCCAATGTCGGGACCAGGTCGGAAATCCGCCGGTCCGTCTTCAAACTTATCCTGTCCACCTCCGCCATGGTGGTCCGGCCCAAAAAGTCTAACATCACCTGCACGCGTTGCTTTGCCGGCAGTACCCGCAATACGATCCCGTGAAATCCCATAAACGCGCCACCTGCCACGGTCACTTCGGATCCCGAATTCAAACGATCTTCCACCGTCAGCGGTTCGTCCGTGTCAAAGCATCGCGTAAGATCCTCGATAACGCCATCAGGCACGACCGCAATTTTGTCTCCAAACCGCACCAAGCTGCTCATCCCGGAAATGTAACGAATCTCGTCAGCTTTTTGTTCCACATTGCATCTGACAAAGATGTAACAAGGGAACAGCGACTCCACGACCCGCACTACTCCCCGTGTCGTCGTCCGCTCCAATTTCAGGCGCGGATGAAACACCGTCAGCCCGTGGTTGCGGCGCAAGTTTGCCGCCACGAGGTGCTCGTGTTTTGGTTTTGTGCGTGCGCAATACCACGCGTCCGAGGATCGGTGCATGTCGGTCATTTCCTAAAAACCGCTTTCTGCTGCGCATTTGACTCTAAATCTTTTACAGGCAAGTCCTTAGTGGCGCGCAACCACTGCTCAATCGACTGCCTTTTGGCTCTCAATCGCCGCCCGGGCGTGTCTTCCGGGCAGCGCTTTTTTACACTGGAAACACTTTTCCAGTAAGGTGTGGACTATAGCCAGAAATCGGGGAAACCTGCAACATGTATTTTACAAATT
>JAICXV010000171.1 GCA_025934545.1 Verrucomicrobiia bacterium | reverse complement strand
CCATCGCCGACTTTTTCGATCAGTATCTGAAGAAATAATCAGACTTTCGGCGCTTCGTACTTCATGCCGTGGGCCTCGGCGACGGCCTTGTGCGTCAGCTTGCCGCCCATGACGTTAATGCCGCCGATGAGTGCGGGCTGTTTGAGACAAGCTTCCTGCAGGCCAAGGTCCGCGAGCAATTCGATAAATCGATAGGTCACGTTCGTCAGCGCCTGGGTCGCGGTGCGGGCGTATGCGCCGGGCATGTTGGCCACGCAATAATGCGTCACGCCTTCTTCGACATAAACCGGATTGTCGTGCGTCGTCGGTCGCGATGTTTCTGCGCAGCCGCCCTGATCGATGGCGATGTCCACCAACACACTGCCCGGACGCATTTTGCGAAGCATGGCGCGGTTGATCAATTTCGGGGCCTTCGCTCCAGGCACGAGCACTGCGCCGATGAGCAGATCGACCGTCGGCAGCAGGTCGATGAGGTGCGCTTCGTTCGAGTAAAGCGTGTGGGCGGTGTGCAGCGTGATGTCGAGAAAGCGCATGCGTTCCAAATCCACCTCCAGAATCGTGACGTCCGCGCCGAGACCTTGCGCCATGCGCGCCGCATTGATTCCCGATGAACCACCGCCGAGGACAACGACGCGTCCGGGCAAAACACCCGGAACACCACCGAGCAATACGCCGCTGCCACCGTGATGTTTGGCCAGAAAATAACCGCCAACCAAAATGCTCATGCGTCCGGCAATTTCACTCATCGGCTCGAGCAAGGGCAGACGTTTGTTCACTTCGACGGTTTCATAAGCGATGCCGGTCACGCCGGATTTGATGAGACCTTCGGTCAATTCACGATCGGCGGCGAGGTGCAGGTAAGTGAAGAGGATCTGGCCGGGGCGGAGCAGGGGAATTTCGGATTCCTGCGGCTCTTTGACCTTCACGATCATGTCGGCCTTGGCGAAAACTTCTTTGTGATCGGCAACGATTTTTGCGCCGGCCTTTTCATATTCGGCATCGGGATAGCCCGCGCCCGCGCCGGCATTTTTTTCGACGATGACCTGATGGCCGCGTTTGATGAGTTGATAAGCCGCAGAGGGCAACAGAGCGACGCGAAATTCCTGGACCTTAATTTCTTTTGGAACACCAATAATCATAAGCTGTCTAAACGTTAAAGGCTGACACTGGAACTGGAAGTAAAAAATCTAATGGTCAGTCCGCTGCCGCCGCGTGTGCCGATAAGTCGAACGAGGACGACGCAGTGCGATCGTCCTCCCTCAAACGCAAAAGAGCGGAAAAAAGTTAGTGCGATTAGGTGCGACTGACCGCGACTGGGTGCGATTAGGTGGGACAAATCGCATCTCAGTCACGCGCCGGTCACGGTAACTGTCGCAGCTGGTCAAGCCATGCAGAGGCGCGCGGACTTCAGTCCGCTTCAATGTCGACAGGAGATGAGCATTCCGCGTTATCAAAAGTGGAGAAAAAAGCCCCGCGCTTCCAGCGCCTCCCAAAGCCGCGGCCAAGCGCCGCACTCCAAAGCTTTGCCACGTCTTAGGGCAGGTATGAGCACTCGCGCGTCTATGAAACTCTTGGGCTGAAGCGGAATAAATTCCGCGCTCCTAACGCAGTTCCACGCGCCGTACGCCTGCATGATCAAATCAAATTCACACATACGGCTCACAATAATTTGGTTGTGGAAGAAAAGCTTCTTAGATGGAAAGGGTTTGGATTAGGAAAGCGGCGCGAATGTTACGCAGGTCCACCGTGTTTGACTTGCTTTGTTTGGAATAGGACGCTTCAATCGTAATTCCCAAAACCACGTTATGAGTCTTACAAAGCAGGCCCCACGTCGATTGGTCGTGGTTCTTTTCCTTATGTTTGCTGCAACAGGATTATTGCATGGAAGCGATATTCTTGTCACATCAGACGCGGACACGGGAAATGGAACGTTGCGGCAAGCGATCCAGTTCAATGAATCGGTCGGGGGTGGAAATCGAATTTTGTTTTCTAACGTTGTCAGCAAGATTTATCTCACAAACGTTCTCGGCGAATTGGTCATTACGAAAGACGTCAATATCGTGGGCTCGGGCGCGAAACTTCTGACGATTGATGGCACGTTCACGCATCGAATCTTTAACATTGCGAGCGCGGCCACGGTGAATATTTCCGAGCTGACGATCACGAATGGATTTGCGGGCTCCAACAATAATGGGGGCGGCATCTATCAGAGCGCGGGTTCGTTGACGGTTTCAAATTGCCTGTTCACCGGTTGCGAGGGGTGGACGATGGGAGGCGGTTTGTGCGTAGGAGGGACGGCGAAGGTCGTCAATTGCACGTTCGTCACTGATAGAGGTGGTTTTACGGGACTGTTTGAAGCGGGCGGCGCGTTTGCGTCGACGGGTTCAATCGATGTTATCAACTGCACGTTGGAAGGAAACGATGCACGACAAGGTGGAGGCGCTTACTTTGGACCTGGGAGTCGGGCTGCACTGACGAATTGCACGGTTGTCGGCAATCGCGCTAAATCTGATGAGGGCGGCGGGTTGTGGATTGAGTCTTCGGCGACGGTGTTTGTGCGCAATACGATACTGGCCGCGAATTCGGCAAATTCGGTGGGACAGGATTGTTATGGCACGGTGACTTCGCAGGGATTCAATATTATTGGTCAATTTGAAAACAGTAGCGGTTGGGGTGCGCTGGGCGATCAAGTCGGAACCAGCAATGCTCCAATCAATGCGCAACTCGGTCCGCTGCAGGACAACGGTGGGGACACACCGACGATGGCACCGTTGCTGTCGCCGCTGAGCCCGGCAATTGACCAGGGAAATAGCGGCGGCATCGCGTTCGACCAGCGCGGGCGACCACGTCCAAACACGAACAATGCGATCGCGTCATTTCCGTTTGGGGGTGATCGGAGTGACATCGGGGCTTATGAAACGGGCGCCACGACGGTGCTGGTGACAAACCTTAATGACACCGGGGCGGGTTCACTTCGCAGTACCATTGCTGGCACCGCTCTTGATAGTGTCGACACAGTGACATTCGCATCGAACGTGATTGGCACCATCACGCTAACCAACGGGACTCTGGTCATCACCAACAGCGTCAACATCGTGGGACCTGGCGCAAAATTAGTGACAGTCAATGGCAGCAACGGGCAACGGGTGTTTCAAATCAATAGCGGAAGCGTGCTGTTGGAAGGATTGACCATCACTGGTGGAAGCGGACAATCGTTAGGCGCGGGAATTTACAACCAGGGAACTTTGGTTGTGAGCAAATGCATCATCAACAGCAACGTCACCTTTCGCGCTTCAGGAGCGGGCGTGGCCAATTCAGGTAATCTTTTGATTCACGACAGCACTCTTTGTTCGAATGTTGCAGGTGGCGGCTTCGTGTTTGTCGGCGGCGGCGGACTTCTGAACAGTAGCAATGCTACCTTAATCAATTGCACCATTGCGGCAAATTCAGCGACGGTCACTGGAACGGGCGGCGGAATTCGCAACATTGGATTGTTGAGTTTGAGTAACTGCACAGTTGCGGGAAACAGTGTGAGCGGCAGCGGCCAAAACGGAATCGGAGGCGGAATCTGGGGTTCTAACGTGACCGTGTTCAGCACACTTGTCGCGAGCAACTCCGCACCGGTGAGTCCAGACGTCTTCGGCAGTTTTATTTCGGCTGGCTACAATTTGATCTCTACGACGAACGGGAGCACGGGGTTTGGAGCAAACGACCTGCTTGGGTCAACGAACAATCCGCTGGACGCTTTCCTGGGGCCGTTGACTGATGCCGGCGGGCCGACGTTGACATTGCCCTTGCATGTCGGCAGCCCGGCCATCGATACAGGAAACAGTGGCGGTTTGACAAATGATCAACGCGGGGCGGTTCGGTCGTTTGATCTCACTACGATACCGAATGCCAGCGGCGGGAATGGCACTGATATAGGCGCGTTCGAACTAGCCAGTCCGTTACTGAGGATTCAACGCCAGGGAAACAGCACCGTTCTTTCATGGCCGAGCGCGTACGGCGGTTTTACTCTGCAGGCGTCCGTCGACCTGACCGTTGGCGACAATTGGAACGCGGTCGCGGGAACTTCATCGAACGATTCGCAGGTGTTCCGGCAAACGAACAACAGTTCCGGTCCGCTGACATTTTTCCGTTTAATTGAGAACTGATACGGTAAAGGCGCACAGCATAGTATGGTTCATTGGAAGAGGACACGGGCGCTGCCGCTTTTGCCTCCTCACGCAAATCGCGGCTACGTCTTGGGTATGGTATGACAACGAGCGCGTCAGTGGAAAGACCACGCTGAAGCGGAATAAATTCCCGCTTTTAACGCAGTTCCACGCACCGTCCGCCTGCACGATCAAATCAAATTCACACATACGGCGCAGAATAAGTCGGCAGTGAAAGAAAAGCTCCTTAGGTTGAAAGGGTTTCTATTAAGAAAAGACGAGTTTGGCTAAAACGAACCATACTATGGTTTGACCCGTTGACGTTGATGACCCGTTGATCGTTGAGGTTGAGGAGTTACAGCAAGCGTCTATTCAAACCATGGTTCAGTTGCCAATGCCGAGAACCGACCTCTTATCGGACGACCCTTGACGGAATCTACGGATAGATTCGCATGATGGAAAGTGCAGAGTACGCTATAGCTGTTGACTGGGCGAAAAGCGATGTTTACGCTGTCGCGAGTGAAAGCCAGCTGTGCGGTGTTGGTGTGTTGTATAGGGTTGTATTTGACATTTACCCCGGCAAACGCCCAAACGCTTCTACCAATTTATTCGTTTACTAATTCAGGATTTAGTAGCCCAAGGAATCCACGGGGCGACATGATCGTCGGCGTCGATGGATCTCTTTACGGCACCACTGACTTTGGCGGCAGTGGCGGTTTTGGAACGGTGTTTAAAATTACAACGAGTGGAGCGCTCACAGTGCTTGCGAGCTTTGACGCGTCCCATTCAGGTGCGGTACCGAACCGACTTTCATTCGGAGCAGACGGGAATATTTATGGCACAACTCAATCACAAGGCACTGGCGCTGCCGGAACGGTGTTCCGAGTAACCCTGGGTGGAACATTAACGACCCTTTACACATTTACGTTGAGCGTCGGCTCGAATCCGCAGGATGGTTTAACGCTTGGTCCTGACGGTTACTTCTATGGCACAACTTCTGGAGGAGGTGCGAACGGGTATGGAACCGTTTTTAGAATATCAACGAATGGCACACTCAGCACGCTCTTCTCCTTTAGTTCCCTTACGAATTTGACTAACTCAACGGGAGCGCGCCCATATGCGCGCCCTACATTTGGACCCGATGGTCGTCTTTACGGTTCAACATTTGTCGGGGGCAGTAAGAGTGATGGAATGATATTCCGAATGACGACAGACGGCACATTTACGCCCCTTGTTAATCTCGTTGGGGCGAACGGCAACAATCCGCAGAATGCTATGATCCAAAATCGAGATGGCGTCTTGTACGGCACGACTCTCAATGGCGGTGTAAATGGAGATGAAGGTACCGTTTTCAAGCTGACAACAAACGGGGTTCTTACGACGCTGTTTAGTGGCAACTTCAACACGCCCGTAGGCATGGATGGTGGGGTTATTTTCGGGGCAGACGGCAATCTATACGGCACTGCCGAATCCGGGGGTTCAACCTTAGGCAACTCACAAGGCGCTCTATTTCAGATCACGACAAATGGTATCCTGACGCCACTGATAAACTTTGTGGGGACCAATGGTTCTGATCCCCGGGGTGGTCTAACGCTCGCACCGGATGGGAATCTCTATGGCGCGACTTATAGTGGCGGCGGCGGCCCGAACGCTGCTGGCGAAATCTTTCGATTGAACACCGGGTTTTCCGTTGTTGGACCGTCAGTGGCAGTGAAGTGGGAGACCAATGCGGCACTGACGCTCACGTTTTCT
>JAICXV010000752.1 GCA_025934545.1 Verrucomicrobiia bacterium | reverse complement strand
GGGGGTTTATCTCTCGTAGGCGAACCGCTCCGTGATGCGGTTGCAGCGGCGTTACCTAAATATATGATGAGTGCTTTTGCGCCCGGTCCGGCGGTTGCGCTGGCGGAGTTGAAAGAAGATTCGGTGCCGGTTGGGGCGTTGGCGCTTGCTGCCAGCGCTGACTTTTCCTAAACTCAGCGAGTCATGAACCAGTGGATTGCCGATTATATTAAAGCGCAAAAAGCCGCTTTGGATTCAATCCCTGTCGATGCCGTGGCGAAGTTGATTCACCTGTTGAAAGAGGGGCTTAAAAATGAACGGCACATTTTCGTTTTTGGTAATGGCGGCAGCGCTTCGAATGCATCGCATTTCGTCACCGACCTCGGCAAAGGCGCCTCGGACAAAGTTGGAAAACGGTTCCGTTGCATTTCGCTCAACGACAACGTCAGTTGGATGACGGCGATCGGGAATGATTATCACTACGACGACGTTTATCTGCGGCAATTGGAGAATTTTGGCAAAAAAGGCGATATCGTTCTGGCCATCAGTGTCAGCGGTAATTCGCCGAACGTGGTCAAGGCGCTGGAATGGGCGAAGAAAAACGGTTTGGAAACGATCGCGTTGGTCGGCGGTAAACGCGGGTGCATGGCCAAAATTGCCGATCATGTGATCGCGATCGACGACACTCATTACGGCCGCGTTGAAGACGCGCAGATGGGTATTTGCCACATACTTTGTTATGCGTTCATCGAAAATCCCGAGTGGGGACGTTAGAAAATTGTGACCGCCATCGAAAGCATCGGGATCATCGCAGGGAACCGAAGTTTGCCCCTCCTTTTTGCCCGGCAGGCGCGTGCGATGGGCGTGAAACGAATTGTCGCGGTTGCTTTTGATAAGGAAACCGATCCGCAACTGGCCGGGTTGGTTGATGACATTGTTTGGATTAAGGTCGGGCAGCTTTCGAAATTAATCGCGTCTTTTCAGGAACGCGGCATTACCCAATGCGTCATGCTCGGGCAAATTGCGCCGCGCAGTTTATTCGATATCCGGCCTGATTTACGCGGCCTCACGGCGCTGTTGAAGTTGAAGGAAAAAAATGCGCACACCGTATTCGGCGCGTTGATCGATGAATTGCGCAAAGATGGCATTGAGGTGTTGGAAGCGTTACCGTGGCTGCGGCCGATTATGCCGGGCAAAGGTTTTCATCTCGGGCCGGAACTGAATGCCCAACAGCGCGAGGACATCGCGTTCGGGTTGCGGATAGCGAAGGAGATTTCGCGTTTGGAAATCGGCCAGAGCGTCGTCGTCAAAGGCGGCACGGTGCTGGCGGTGGAAGGTTTTGAAGGGACGGACAATTGTCTGCGGCGCGGCGGTGAACTGTCCGGCAACGACCGAGGCGCGATCGCGGTCAAGGTGGCGCGCGATAAACATGACACGCGATTTGATGTCCCGTGCGTTGGATCGAAAACACTCCAGGTATGCGCCGAAGCCGGGATTTCAGTGCTGGCGTTCGAGCCCGGGATGACGCTCCTGCTCGACCGCGAAGAAGTCGAAGCCCTCTGCAAAAAGCATCGGATTACGGTGACGACGGTTTAGTGCTTAGGGTGTCTTGTTTCGGCGGCGTTTCTTTTTTGGTTCTATCTCGCCGGTTTGTTTGCGCTGGTCGTATTGGGACAAACGGTCTTCAACGATGCCGCGCTTGATCATTTCGCTTTCGGGAATTGCGCCCATGTCTTTTGTGTCGACGATCCATTTGTCCATCGCCGTGCGCAGTTCGGTGAGCTTTGTCTTTAAGTCGGGCGTCATCAAATCGGGCGAGGCGAGGAGGTTGT
>JAICXV010000222.1 GCA_025934545.1 Verrucomicrobiia bacterium | reverse complement strand
TTGCGGCAATATCGCCAAGAGCGCCAAGGCAACGGATGGCCGCAACGCGCACGTCCACGCTTTCGCTGGGCATGCACGCGCGCGCAAGCTCAACCGAGGCCGGATTTTCGGCTTCCGTTAGACCATCGAGTATCGCCCGGAGTACCGACGGACTGAGGTCTGTCATTACCATCAGAAGATCGGGAACAATGCCGAAGTCATGCTCATGCAAAACCTGAAGCGCGGCGGTTTGGGCTGGACCAGGGTCGCCGGTGAGCGCTTTCACAATCAGATTGCGAGATTGCCGGCCGGAGCTGTAAATCAAACCGCGATAGGCCGCCAGCTTCATGCCTGGACCCGGCTCGGTCCGATAAATCAGATCAAAAGCCGCTCGCGCCTGCTCCGCGCGGCCAATCAGCAGTTGTGCCTGCGCGCAAGCAAGGCATGCGCGCACTTGGGCCGAATGAGTCTCCCCATCGGAATTGCGCATCGCCGCCAGCAAGCCTTTGAACGCGGTCTCGTCGCCAATTTTCCCAAGCGCCGCGGCTGCGGCGGAGGCAACTGCCGGATCCGAATCGTTCAAACATTTGACAAGCGTTGAATCCGCGCTTTTTTCAGCGCGAACGCCGATCGAATCAATGATGCCCACCTCAAGCGAACCGCTCGTGTGTCGCAGCGCCGATACGAGCGCCTTGCCCCCCGCCGGAGTCTGCATGGATTCGAGGGCATACCGGGCAGAGTGCGAGAGTTTCTCATCTGTAAGCAGCGCGGCGAGGGCTGGAATCGATCGCTCTTTGCCAATCCGTTTCAGGCGCGCGCAAGCTTCATCTTTTTTGCGTGGTCCGACGTCAGAGCGGAGGACGGCAATGAGTTCCTTTTCTTCGTCCGCGTTGGCGGAGTTGACAGGTGCAGAGTGGGCGAGCGGAACGAACAAACAAAGAACGATGAGGAAAACAGATCCAAGGAACGTCAATATACGCGGGTTCAGAGACGCGCGCTCCTGTTTGTTTTTCATACGCGCCAGGGGGAACGTTTCGCGATGGAACGCATGCGGTTTGCTTCGTCGTCGCCGGAAAATTCCTCGTTCACAGGATCCCACTTCAGCGGACGCTTCAATTGTTTGACGACGCCGCCCAGCAGAAGCGCGCTGGCAGCCCGATGCGCGATATCCGCGTCACAGATCGTTTTATTTCGCGTCCGCACACATTCGAGAAAATTTCCGGAATGGCTGTCGCTATGATACAGGTGCGTTTCATTCGGGCGCAAAGGTTCGCGAACAATGTCCGGCGGATCGGAAACAAGCGCGCTGCGATCGACGGCGATCCTGCCATTTGTCCCGACAAAACACGCTCCACCTTCGCCGCCGACTTTCTCACCAGGGTAAGGCTTGCCATAGACAGTCACGCCGTTGACATAGCGATAGCATGAACGCTCGTTCTCAAGAAAAAGTTCCACCGGACCCGTGTCATCGGCACCCGCGCCCCACTGAATGATGTCATAATGATGCTGGCCCCAGTTCAGTTCGCCGATGTCGAATCGGTGCGGGCCGGTTTTTCCGTCAAAGGGCAGCCATGGCGCCGGCCCAAGATACAGATCCCAATCAAACCCGTCTGGAATCGGTTTCGCCGGCCCAAACCGTTCCGGCCAAAAAATGCCTCCGCCATCGCGCCAGGCGTAAATCGATTGCAGTTTGCCGATCCTGCCGCTGCGAACGAATTCGCAAGCCATGCGGAACTTGCCGCCATACTCGCTTCGTTGCTGTGTGCCCGCCTGATAGACGCGGCCATAACGACGAACTGCCGCAAGCATGACCTTGCTTTCCTGTAGAGTGACGGCACTGGGTTTTTCGCAGTAAATATCTTTGCCGGCTTCCGCCGCCATCACAGCCATGGTCGAATGCCAGTGTGCTGGAGTCGCAATGAGCACTGCATCAATGTCGGGCCGATCCAACACTTGCCGAAAATCCGTGTACGCCTGACACGGACGAAAGCCGTCCTTGCCGTAAACCTCGGCGTAATGATCGTTTACCCGTTTCGTTGCCCGTTCGCGCCGGTCACGCCAAACGTCGCAGACTGCCAGCACTTGAACATCTTTGCGCCCAGCGTATCCGCCTGCAACGTACGTCCACGCGCCACCGAGCAGATGCCCTCCGCCCTGCGTACCAACGCCGATGAATCCCATCGTGATCCGGTTGCTCGGAGACACCGTGCCGTTTCGGCCAAGAACTGAGGACGGCAATATCAAAGGCGCGGCGAATGCGCCTGCGCCGGCCTTGATGCTGCGCTTTAAAAAATCGCGGCGCTTTATCTGTCCTGCCTCAGTCAGGTTATTTTGGTCGCCGGCCATAAACTTCGATTTCAGTGTATTCATTCAGCGCACTTTCAGTGCTGCCGCGGGAATAACAGCGCACATATCTGGCTTTGACGCCTTTCGCGTCAATTAACCGGCCTTCGTAACTCTCAAAGTATTCCCGGTCCGTCCCGACCCCGAGCCCCGCCGCGTTTTCGTGATCGTTATTGAACAACGTCTTCACATTCTGGCTGAAGTCAGCATCATCCGAAACTTGGACGATGACGTCGTGATAAACCTTCGCGGAATTGTGCGCGTGCCATAGCACGACCGCGAACAACTCGCACGGCGCGCCCAGATCAAGTTGGATGTATTGCGTGCCTTTGCGGAGCAACAGAATGCTGGAATCGGAAGAGTCTTTATCACCATCCACCACCTTGGCGAGTTGTTCGCGCGTGCGAGTCTTGTCGCTCGAACTGACCTTTGCGACCCTTGCCAGATTTGTCAGTCCCCGCGGGACCATAAATGGAGCGCGCGGCTTATCCGATGGGGGTTCGGTGTACGGGCCTAATGGAACGTTTTTGGGAGTTCCTTTGTAAGCGGGAGACGGCAGTTCGATTTTCAGCGGGACAAGCGTTGCCTGGTTTGTGGGTTGCGCGTTGACGGATAATCCGCAGAAGGTTACCGCGACCAATGCCAAACCGGCACGACGAAACACAGCCAAATGTCTATTGCTTTTTCTTGAACAGATCACCAATTCCCTTCGTCGCGTTTTGGATCGTTTGCGTCGTGTTAGTGCCGACGTTGGTGCCCATGAATTGACCGCCTTTCATAAGGTCGGCAATCACTTGGTCTCCCTGCTCAAGACACGCCTTAAGCAGCGCCTGGAGCGCAATGCTCGATGCTTCCGACACCGTGACGCCGTCCGGTCCCTGTCCCATCGGCGGCAGTTTGATGGCCGGGACCGAAACCGTAGCGGTTTTGCGGCCGACCAACGGCGCGGTCAACCCGACGTGAAGCTTGGTGCCATTGATGACAAATTCATCGACTTCGATTTTCTTTTGCGCTTTCGCCTGTTCCTTGGGAGCAGCTTCTTTCGGCGGTTCCTTGCCGGAAGAGCCCGTCGATTCCTGAATATTGTTGAGCAGCTTCTTCAAATTGATGCTCTTCAAATCCGACTCGAGATTTACTTCGGGACCTTCGATATCAACCGATTTGACGACGACTTTGTCGGAAAGGACGGAACCGGGCTTCACGACGAAGCTCGATGAGCCCACCTTGATGGCGAAGCCATTGGATTCATAACCGGCGGGGTTCCCGACGAACAGGCCTTTCATTTTCCCCGACCCGGACAGGATTGAGAGGCTCACGGCATCCACATGCGTGTCGGTCTTGGTGATAGTAGGGCCGACCGTGTTAAACCCTTTGGTGATAGCGCCATCCAAAAAGAAATGCACGGCAACGATGATGACGATAATCAACACGAATATCCCAATGATCAGGAATTTGATTAATTTTTTCATGGTTAACGGGACAGGACGCTGTCCACAGCGTCAATGAGCTGTTTTGCGTGATACGGTTTGGCGAGGAACAAATCCGGTTTCACGGGCGAGTCGCGATACACGTCCGCGGTCACGGTGCCGCTCACGAGAATAATCTTCTGTTTTGGCCTGAGCCGGCGGCATTCATGAATCAGATCGAGGCCATTCCGGTTGTGCATGGCATAATCCGTGATGATCAAAGCCGGAGGTGGATTCGCGGCCGCGAAGTTCTGAATCGCGGAGTCAGGATCGCGAAACGTTTTCAGCGCAAATCCAAGCGGTTGCAGTATGACGCTGGCCAGTTCCAGGAGCATTGGCTCGTCGTCCACCACGAAGATCAATGGCTTGTCGTGCTTGCCGTTTTTCGTGGAATTGGATTTCGCCGAACTCATTGACAAACTAAGCGGCAGTAAACACCCGACAGAATCCAAAGGCAAGGCGTTACGAATCTATTTCGACGCCGCGCCCCAGCCGCGGATGAACCCGATACATTGAGCGACATCCGGCACTGAATGATCCCAGTTGTTTTCGTACTCGATCGAGATATTGCCGTTGAATTTCTGGCGTTTGAGTTCGTCGAGCATCCCTTTCACATTCGAGATTCCGGTACCGTAAACGCAATCAGGCCTTAGCTCGCCAAACACCGGACGATCTTTCAAATGGCAACTGATGATGCGACCTTTGAGAATGCGCAGACCCTCCAGGGGCTTGATGCCACTGGTGACCCAATGGCCGGTATCCGCGCAGGCGCCGATGCGTCGGTCGCGTTTTGCAACGATCGATAGGACGTATTTTGGATCCCATACTTTGTACTCGGGATTGTTCGGCCGACGCGCGTGCTCGTGAATGCCGACACAAATATCAAACTCCTTCACCAACGGCTCGATAATGTCCAGGTCTTCAACCGATTCAGTGGTGATGCCGTAGAGGCCCATGGTCTTCGCGAACTCGAAAACCTGGCGCCATTCCTTCTCGCCTTTGGCGTGAACAACGCCGTAGTTGATGGCGCGGATCTTGTGCTCGGCGAGTTTGGCTTTAACCTTTTCGATGGTCTGCGCGCTGGCGTGATGGTCCCATTTCACGTTGGGTTCGTTTGTGGAAAGCATCTGGTTCGCAAAGAACTCAATCGTTTTGCCACCGGCTTCGGCAGTCTTTTCGATTGCCTCGAAGACCGTGAATTTATGAAACGTATAAGCCTGGCAACCGACGGCGAACCCGGAGATTTTGACATCGTCCGGAATTTTGGAAGCGTGCTCGGCCGTGGAATTACATGTGGAAGCCGCGATGAACGCAGCCGCGATCGAGCCGATGCAGAGCCACAGTTTCGAATTTTGTTTTTTCATGTCGAGTCGTGATTCACGACGCGAGTGTATTGCGTCGTTCGTGCGGGAAATTATCCGCGAAACCATGTGGTAATGAGGTTGCAGCGGATTTACAAGCCGCAAGGTTCTTTCGGGGTGCGCGGGCAACCCCGAAACTATTCGGGGCAACC
>JAICXV010000352.1 GCA_025934545.1 Verrucomicrobiia bacterium | reverse complement strand
CGCGCACGGCGTCAATGCACCGTGTAACATCCCCAAAAAGAAACCCGCCGGCTCTTTGGTCGAACCGGGCCTTGCGGTATTATTTAGAATCCAGCCGACAATCAAACCGACGATCACAATCTGCGCCACTGACCGAAGCGCCTTTAGAATCAGTCGATAAGCGGGAGGCGTTTCCCGGGGCAAACTGCGGAACCATTTCAACCACCGAATCGTGTCCCGGAACACATCGATGTTGCTCCGCTCTTCGCCGTAGATAACCCGAACTGGCACCGACTCGATCGATTGTGCGTTCTGCGAAAACAGCACCAGCATTTCTGAGTCGATTTCAAACCGGCTCGTCTCGAGCGCGTTTTCAGAAAATGCGTTCAGTTTTACCAATCGAAAACCGCATTGCGTATCGGGCAGCACGCGCCTGGTATAATTCGACAAAAGCCAACTCATCGTCGCATTGGTCCATCGCCGGATGAGAGGCATCGATTTCGGATTTGCCATCCGGTTGCCAATAATAAAAGGGGCATGGCTCTTTTCGGCGGCGTCGAAGAACACAGGAATATCCTGCGATGAATGTTGGCCATCGGCATCCATCATTAGTGCCCATGCAAAACCCTGTTTGCGGGCCTCGCGAAAACCGGTGATCAGCGCCGCGCCTTTGCCGCGATTTTTTTCATGTCGGAAAACCTGCGCCCCCGCTTTGGCCGCGGCATCAGCGGTGGCGTCGGTCGAACCGTCGTCGACGACAATCACGTTCGGCAAAACTTTACGAACATCGGCAATGACTTTGCCGATCTGCACCGACCCGTTGTGACACGGCATTATGGCAACACATTCCTGTGCCCAGTTCATCGGCGCAACCTACAGGCTTGCTGCATCGCGCAAAAGAGAAAACGTACTGAAACACAACTTTCAGGGAAGAACCCGATGGGTATTACGGGCAAGCCGCCGATTGCGGTCTGTAACGTGAACAGTAAATTGCACTTATGTCGTTGGACTTTTTCCCCGGCCTCGACGATTTGCAATCTGCCGGGGCCAAACAACAGCAGTTGCATGAACAGGCCGCCGCCGTCGCGCGTCGTCATTTCGGGAGAAAGGTTTTTGTTCGTGCTGTCATCGAAATTTCCAATTTTTGCCGTGAAAACTGCGAATATTGCGGGATGCGCCGCGACAATCGCGATTTGCGCCGATACCGATTCAAGCTGGATGAATTGGCGGACTTGATCATTCATCAACGGCCGTCGAGTATCACGGATATCAACCTTCAGGCCGGTGAAGATCCCATTGCCGTCCGCGATATCGCCATTCCGCTGATTAAAATCATTCGGGAAAAAACGCCTCTCGGCGTCAGCGTTTGTCTGGGGACACTCAATGAATCGCTTTACGCCGAACTGCAAAACGCCGGCGCATCGACTTACATCATCAAGTTCGAAACCGGTTCGCCGAAGCTGTATGCGCGCCGACAATCACCTGGAACTTTTGAGGAACGTGTCGGTCATATTTGCCATCTGCAGGACAAGGGTTGGAATGTCAGTTCCGGATTTATCTGTGGATTACCGGACGAAACCGACGCCGATTTGTTGAACAACTTTACCGTCGCATCGCAATTACCGCTGGATGGTTGCAGCGTCAGCCCGTACATCGCCGGCGAAGCCACACCGCTTGCGAAGAACTCGAATTGTTCCATCGACCTCGCCTTGAATTGCATGGCTTCGTTGCGCTTGATGCGGCCGGACTGGGTCATTCCTGCGGTAAGCGCGCTCAACCTGGCCGGAGGAACTTGCGGCTATCAACGTGGGCTCGCCACCGGCGCAAATCTCGTGACAATCAACATGACGCCAACCAACGAGCGCGGTGAATATCTGTTGTATAAACGAAACCGCTTTATCATGACGGAAGATCGCGTGTTGAGTGCGATAGAGGCCGAAGGCTTGGAGCCTTCAACTGAAAGTCTCGCCGAATTTTACCGGAACGCTTCTGTGGTAAACTTTAAGTAGAAGATGGTCGGGGCGGTGAGATTTGAACTCACGACCTCGTGGACCCGAACCACGCGCGCTAGCCAGGCTACGCTACGCCCCGCGACCAAGAGCACAGAAGGTCGCTGATAGCCCGTCACTTTGCAATGTTTTTCTGAGGGAAACGACTAGGCGTTTTTGTCGACACTGACATCGCCGCCAATGATCCGTTCGAGATGACCATGCTCCGTCCGCAACAACATCGCGCCTTCGCCGTCCAATGCTTCCGCACGCCCACGGACAACGCGTTCGCCCAAACGAATGCTGACGTTTTGTCCAATGGTTGTGCAGCCTTCCTGCCATTCTTCGGCCAATTCGCCAAAGTCACCCACACAAATCCGCGCATAGTCGCGGTCCAACTCACGAAGGACGGCAGCGGCCAGTGACGGGCGATCGACCGTTGCGCCCGTCTCAATTTTCAAAGAGGTCGCGATCTTACGCAGTTCAACCGGAAAGTCGTCGATGTTTACGTCGACACCGATGCCGACAATAATGTCCTTCACCAGTTCCAGTTCGGCGGTTAATTCAGTGAGAATTCCAGCAACTTTTTTTCCGCGAATCAGGATGTCATTCGGCCACTTTATCTCGGGTAGAATTCCCGTTTCCGATTGGATCGCGCGAACCAGCGCAGTCGCTGCGGCGACCGTCAATTGCGTGGCGCACTGCGGGCGGATTTTTGGCCTCAACAGAATTGAAAACCAAAGTCCTTTGCGTGGTGGCGAAACCCAATTGCGTCCAAGGCGGCCACGGCCTTTGCTCTGTGATTCGGCAAAAATAACGACGCCTTCTTTAACGCCATCCTGCGCCAACCGTGCCGCGATATCGTTAGTGGAAGTCGTTTGTTCAAAAACGCGAATGTCGCGCCCGATCACGCGGGTACGACCAAGGCGCGCGGTCAAATCGTCGGCATGCAAGACATCCGGCGTGCTGATGAGCCGATAGCCGACATGCGGCCCGGCTTCGATGTCGTAGCCCAGCTTGCGCAAGTCCTCAATGCGCGCCCAGATGGCCGCGCGACTGATCCCGATGCGTTTCGAAAGTTCAGCACCCGAGACGGCGGCGGGTTCGCGCAAAGCCGAAAGAATCTGCGCGTCAATCGTCATACAAAATCGAGGCCAATATCGACTGCACGCGCCGAATGGGTAATTGCTCCGACCGAAATAAAATCGACTCCGGTTTCCGCCACCTCTCGAATATTTGCCAGGTTAATTCCACCGCTGGCCTCGGTTTTAGCGCGACCGGCAATCCAGCCGACGGCGGTGCGCAAGTCTTCAAGAGACATGTTATCGAGAAGAATTATATTGGCGCCGGCGAGCAACGCTTGTTGGACCTGATCGGCGGTGTCAGCTTCGACTTCAACCGGTAAATTTGGAAACTTTTCGCGCGCGCGCCGCACGGCCGCTTCAATTGCATTAGGCGGTTCATTGCGCAACATTGCCAGATGATTGTCTTTGATGAGAATCGCATCAAACAACCCGATGCGGTGATTCGTGCCGCCGCCGCATGACACGGCGTATTTCTCAAACCGTCGCCAGCCGGGCGTGGTCTTCCGCGTATCCAGAATTTTCGCCTTAGTCCCCTTCACCGCATCCACATACTTTGCCGTCAGCGTTGCCACCCCTGATAGTCGCTGCAAAAAATTCAACGTGACGCGTTCGGCAGTGAGTACAGCGCGGGTCGGGCCCACGATCCGAAGAATGGTTTCACCCGCGCCAACGTGCTGTTTTTCTGGAGCAACACGCTCGACTTTGACCTGGTTTGAAAGCTCATGGAATGCACATTCCGCAAACGCACTTCCACAAACGACCAGCGGCTCACGGGCAACGACTAAAGCATTCGCACTTGCACTCTCGGCCACAGTCGCGAGCGTCGTCACATCACCCGTGCCGACATCCTCCGCGAGCGCCGTCCGAACGGCTTGTTGGATTTCTGTTTTGGAGAGTTGTTCCATTTCACCCATTTTCCACAAAACACGCTGAATTCAAGAACACAATCAGCGTGGCGTTTCATAAAATCACGCCGAGTGAAGCACCTCACAGCAATTTGCGTGTATAGATCAATAATATTGATTTATTAATAAATATTATTGACTATTGTAGTCCATTTGTTAAGTTAACCTTACATGAAACGATTGCCGACCTCATGTCCGAGCTGTGGTGGAATT
>JAICXV010000683.1 GCA_025934545.1 Verrucomicrobiia bacterium | reverse complement strand
TTCCGAATGACTTGGCGGACGTCGAGCGCGCGCGGCGCAAGCTGGCCTTTGACGAATTCGTCGGTCTGCAACTCGCGATGCAGTTGCGTCGAAAAAAGCTCGAGGCCAATGCGCGGGCCCTGGCGTGCGCGGGCGATAATCATCTTATCAAACCGTTTTTGGGAAAGCTGCCGTTTAAATTAACGGATGCGCAGACGTTGGTGCTACGCGAAATCCGCAAGGACATGGGCGGCCCGGTGCCGATGCGACGGCTTTTGCAGGGCGACGTTGGCGCGGGCAAAACCGTTGTGGCCGCCTGCACGGCGTTGATGGCACTGGAGGCCGCCGCCAATGTTATTTTGATGGCGCCGACGGAAATTTTGGCGGAACAACATTTTCAAAATTTTCGGAAATGGTTTGGGCCCTTGGGAATTTCCGTTCATCTGCTCACCGGCAGTCATCGGCAGCAGACAGACAATGGAAAGAGCGGCGCGTCGTCCGCGACGCTGTTCATCGGCACGCATGCGCTGATCCAGCAATCATTCACGGTGGATCGTTTGGGCCTCGTCATCATCGACGAGCAACATAAATTCGGCGTCGCCCAACGCGAGACGCTCGTGCGCAAAGGAAATTATCCGCACTTGCTGGTCATGACCGCGACGCCGATTCCGCGGACGCTTGGCCTGACGCTTTACGGCGACCTGGATATTTCGACGATCGATCAGTCGCCGGGTGGACGCGGAAAGATCCAGACGTTTGTCCGCACCGGTGAAAGCCGCGAGAAAGTGTGGCAATTCGTCCGCAACGAAGTCGCCGAGGGCCGGCAGGCGTATGTGATTTATCCGCGGTTGGACGAGGATGATCCGGTCGCGGGATTGAAAGCCGTCACCAAAGAGTTCGACGAACTGCAGAAAGTGTTCGCGCCGTTTCAAGTCGGCTTGATGCATGGCCGGTTGCGTCCAGAAGAGAAGGAACGCACGATGCAAGCCTTCTACGCGAATCGCCTCAGCACATTGCTGGCGACGAGCATCGTTGAAGTCGGGCTCGATGTTCCGAACGCAACCGTGATGGTCATTGAAAATGCCGAACAGTTTGGTTTGGCTCAGTTACATCAGTTGCGCGGACGGATCGGGCGCGGGACGGAACAGTCGTATTGCATTCTTTTGGCAACGGCCAAAACCGCCGAAGCGAAAGCCCGCTTGAAAATCATGGGCCAAACCAGTGATGGTTTTAAGATCGCCGAAGAAGATTTGAAACTGCGCGGTCCCGGCGAGTTTCTCGGAACGGATCAGAGCGGACGGCCGCCGTTGCGGTTCGGAGATTTGATTGAAGATCGGGCGCTGGTTGAGCAGGCGAGGGCGCTCGTAAAACAATCCCTGAAATAAGAATCGGTAGATTTCCCTCTTGCATTTAGTTGACACTTGAGCAGATTGCTGGCGATGAAAAAATTAGCACTTGCAGTTTTGATCGCAATTTGTGGCTGCCTGTTTGTCAGCGGCTGCAACGATAACAACGCGACGCCTCCAGCTGCCGGAACAAATGCTCCGGCTGCGACGAACGCGCCCGCGAAGTAATCTGCGAACAATTCGGCTGGCCATGTTTAATGGCTTTTGCCAAGGTGTGGCCATGAAGGCCACACCTGCACTTTTTTTGTGTACGCTGTTGACGGTGATAATCTACGCCGGCTGCGGCGACGATAAATCTAATCCGGTGACCGCACCGGTTGATTACATCGGCACCGCCGTCAAACAACAGCAGTCGGCCGTCAAAACCATCGACACCACCGCCTTGAACCAGGCGGTCCAATTGTTCAACGTTCAGGAAGGCCGTTATCCGAAAGACCTGAACGAACTCGTTCAGAAAAAATATATCGGCAAACTTCCGGACGCGCCCGTCGGCATGAAGCTCGCCTACGACGCCAACGAAGGCAAAGTGAGCGTCGTTAAACAGTAACGCAGCGCAACGAAGTCCGATGGGCTGACTCGGACTTTTTGGTCTCGTAGAAAATATTTTGATCAATCGTTAGCCTCTCGTTGACGTTCGGCGAATTAGCCATTAGCGTTCGGACTCTTCGACATGGAACAGATCGTAATTCTCGATTTCGGTTCGCAATATACGCAGGTCATCGCGCGGCGCATTCGCGAGTGCAAGGTCTATTCCGTCATCGTGCCGTTCGACAAACCGGCGAAGGAAATTGCCGCGCTCAAACCGAGCGGTCTTATTTTGTCCGGCGGGCCTTCCAGCGTTTATGCCAAAAATGCGCCGTTGCCTGACAAAGGAC
>JAICXV010000708.1 GCA_025934545.1 Verrucomicrobiia bacterium | reverse complement strand
CCTTAAACCGCGCTTGATGCGGCGCATTACGATTGTCGGTTGGATGATTGCCGGCGGGTTTCTGGCGACAGGCTCGATGGGCATCGACACTTCCAATTCGCTCGCTTACCAAACTTTCTCGTTGCTCGGCTGCGTCTTGCTCGTGGCATTTCTGGGGACGCGCGGTCGACGGTTAAAGATTTCAGTGGAACGGACGTTGCCCAAGTTTGGTTCCGTCGGTCGGCGGCTGACTTACGAGGTGACACTGCAGAACAATTCCAACTATACCGCGCGCGGCCTTGCGTTTTTTGAACAATTGCCGAACCCATGGCCGACGTTCGAAGAGTTTGCCTTTTCGCGCGAACCGTATGAACACGAACGCAACTGGTTCGACCGCTCGCACCGCTACTATCGTTGGCGCTGGCTGTTGACGCGTAACGTGCGGGTCGGGGCGAGAGAATGGCCGTTGCCGGACATTCCACCGCGGCAATCACGCACCATTCGCGCCGATATGATTCCTCTTCGTCGCGGTGTATTGCGATTGGACGGCAGTACGATCGCGCGGATGGATCCACTTGGCTTGTTTCGGTCGCTATACTCAATCAAAGCGCCGCAAAGCGTGTTGATCCTGCCAAAACTTTACACGATGCCGGCGTTTGAACTCCCGGGATCCGCCCGTTATCAACAAGGCGGTGTTTCGCTCGCTTCGTCAGTTGGCGAGTCGGAGGAATTCGTTTCGCTGCGCGAATATCGGCCCGGTGATCCGATGCGTCGCATGCACTGGAAAAGCTTTGCCAAAGCAGGCAAGCCGATTGTCAAAGAGTTCCAGGAAGAATTCTTCGTCCGGCACGCGATGATTCTCGATACGTTCGGCGATCATTTGCACAGCGATGTTTTTGAAGAGGCAGTTTCGGTGGCGGCTTCGCTGGCGTTTAATTTGCAGAATCACGATTCATTGCTCGACCTGATGTTTGTCGGCCCGCAAGCGTATTGTTTCACGAGCGGCCGCGGCCTGGCTCATACGCAACAAATGCTGGAGATTCTCGCCTCGGTTCAACTGTGTCTCGATAAAAAATTTGAAGCGCTTGAACGAACCGTGCTGGACCATTGCAGCCAGGTCAGTGGCGCGATTTGCATTTTCCTGCAATGGGACGAAGCGCGAAAGCGGCTGGTCCGAATCTTGAACTCGCGCGGGATTCCGCTTTGCGTGTTCGTCGTCACTGACGGCGACACCAAACTTGATCCCGGCCCGCTGGCGCATCAGCCTGCCGCGTTCCGGATCCTGCCGGTTGGCAAAGTGGCCGAACGTTTAAGCCAACCGATTCCGACTCTTAACATGGAGCGTGCCGCATGAAATTTCCACGCTTCCTGCTCGGCCTGGCGCTCATTTTCTGGGGATACGAAACTCACACCTTAATTGCCGCGCTGCCGATTGCGATCCTGCTCGAATTGCCGTTCTTTTTGCGAGCGCGTTGGGAATTTTCAGACACGGACTTGTATCGAGTCTGGGATTTGTGCGCGGTCCTGTTTGTCGCGCTGGGCGTCATCATTGCGTCGACGCACGACCTCGCCCGCGCGAGTTTTCAATTCATCCAATATCTTCCATTCGCGTTCATTCCAATTATCGCTGCGCAACGTTACGGAACGCAGGAATCGTTGCGCCTGAGCGTGTTCTCCTGGTTTTTGCGACGCGCCCCAAACACGCCGACGGCTAAAAGAAGCGTGGATGTGAACTGGATTTATTTTGCGCTCTGCCTATTTGCCGCCAGCGCGACCCATGATCAGAATCTCGCGTTTTATCCAGCGATTAGCCTGCTCATGGCGTATGCGTTGCTCTCGATTCGTCCGGGACGTCTTCGCCTCGTCCCATGGCTGACGTTGTTTGTCGTCGTCGTTGTCCTCGGTTTTTTCGCTCACATCGGGTTGTTTCATTTGGAATCCAAAGTCCAAAATGTCTTTGATGAATTGATCGCCGACTGGCTCAAACGCGATCCGGAATTGCGCGAAAGCCGCACATCGATCGGCAAAACCGGGCGCATCAAACTTTCCGGGCGAATTGTCATGCGCGTCCATCCGGAAGGGACGCCGTTCCCCCCTGCGTTGTTGCGCGAAGCGACCTACGATACCTACGCAAAAGGTATCTG
>JAICXV010000053.1 GCA_025934545.1 Verrucomicrobiia bacterium | reverse complement strand
CCAACCCAGTTATTAGCCAATCAAAGTAGGCTTGGGTGCGGGGTGGCATCGAAGTGATGACAACCGCGGGTTTGGACATATTTGGACTGTTTCCATCCTAGCTGTAAACCATCCGACTTAGAATCTTTTTTTTCCATCTCGTTAGGTTTAATTGACTTGCCTTTTAGCGGCCCTCTCCAAAGTTCTTGTCATGCAAACCCGCCAATCCGGTGGCCGAACTTCCCGCCGAGCGCATAAAGTCCTGGTGTCTGACAAGATGCAAAAGCATTATGTTTACTACCGGACCGAACCGCCTGGCCGTAATTTTCATCCTGAGTTCAAACCGGAACTGACTCCAGCTCAAATGCTTCGCATGGGCATTTTTGGTGGCAAATACATGACCGACTGTCGTAGAGAGTTCCCCAAGAGTTGGTTCACTCGCGCCAAACTCTCGCCGGAACGCAAAAATCCGATGCTCAACTTCTTCCAAACCGATGCGAGCCAGCCCCTTTGCGAATGGCGGCGCAAAGGCTGGATCCACCCCGACGATCCGCGCGGATGGTTTCAATGGTATTGCCGATATTATATGGGCCGCCGTATGCCCGACGAGGACTTGCGCCAAATCAAACGGTGGAAGGCCATCCGTCGCCATATCGGCCAGATCAAAGCCCATTGCCGCGAAGGTGACTTGTGCTGTCGTCCGGCCCAGCGACAAGCCCTGCTCCATTGGGCCTACGATTCGCGAAAATTGTGACGGAATGATTACAGTTCTGTCACATCGCCTTCTTTTCTCGCCAGCCATTCTAGAATCGTCATCATCTTGCCATGACAAACGAGCTTTTCGTTTCGGTGTCTAATCGGCCTCTGCTATTTCTTCAACGAACTTTCGTTTCCCTGCTGATCACCGTCATTTTCGGCACCACTGTCGCACAGGCCGTGCCCGGTGGCGGGGGCACCAAAACGACCGGCGACGTTCTGCAAATCGTGTTGCCAGTGACCGCTGCCGGATTGACCATCGGTTACAAAGACAAACCTGGCGCATGGCAACTCGGCGAGTCCGTTCTCTTGTCACAAGCTGTCACCTACGGATTGAAATACGGTTTGGACAATCGCCGTCCCAACGGCGGGCATTACTCAATGCCCTCCGGCCATTCTTCCATCTCGTTCACCGCCGCCGAATACATGCGCAAACGTTATGGCTGGCAATACGGCATTCCCGCCTACGCCGCCGCTTCGTTCGTTGCCTTCAGTCGCGTCGATGCGCGCGAACATCGGCCCGAGGACGTTCTGGCCGGGGCCGGCATCGGAATTGTCAGCAGCTACATTTTCACCAAGCCTTACAAAAATTGGAAAATCGAACCGCAAGTGTCCCAAACCTTTTGGGGTCTCTCCTTAACCAGAAATTGGTGAGAAAATTGGCCGCGTTCTAACGTATATTTTCCCCGTGCGTCGTCCGTTTCCAACATCAGCATTTGTGCCCATTGCGACGAAAACCGCCGGGTATTAACTTGACGCTCGGGAGGCGGCCGCAAACCGGTCGCATTGCATTATGAAAAAAGGGATTTCGTCGGCCATCGTAGTCAGCGTGGGCTTATTTTTCCACCCGGTCGCCAGCCACGGCCAAAGCAGTACGAATTCGACCACTTCAAAAGTTTCAATGCGTCCGGCCAAAACGATTTCAACCACGACAATGCCGAAGCCGGCCGCAACCGCGGCGCGCGTCCCCGTCGCTCCAGACAATCTTTCCGACGGAACTGCGCAACTCGTCAAACTTTTTGAAAAGGGCAAGTCGCGCCAGGAACTGCTGCGCTACGTAAAAACCTCCTCGGCAAACTTCAACCTCTCCGTCGCCGATGTTAATTATCTTAAAGACCTCGGAGTAACCACGGACGTCGTCTTCGCCATGATTCGCAACGACGGCGCCCGCCAAAACGCCCTCGCGCAAAACCGACTTCGCAACTCCGTTCAATCCTGGGCTTCGTCCGATCAAGTGACTGAAAATCGAGCGACCACACCAATTACCGCAGCGGGCTCCGGCCAAGTCATTGTTGAAGCTGCCGGCAGCAGTTCCGCCTCGCTCAATCCCGAAGACACGAACGTCCCGAAATATTACGATTCCACCGACAACACTCGCGCCACCGCACCTGCCCCCGTTCCATCCTACGGATACCCATACAGTTCACCCGCTCCGGGTTATGGATACGGTAACGGCTACGATAATCGCTACATCGCACCAGGCTACAATGGGTATAACGGTTACAACGGCTATCAAGGCAACGGCTATTACAACCAAAGCCCGATCAGCCCGCGATAATCCGTTCTGGCATTTGACCGCACCGATTGTTGACACGACGTTTCCGGTGTCATGCAAACGACCGCCCCCAAACCCATCCATCCTCAAACTCGAATCGGCCACGTTCATCTGAAAGTCGGGAACCTCGCTCGCGCACTCGCCTTTTATCGTGACGTCCTTGGATTCCATCTCACGCAAGTTTACGGCAACCAGGCCGCATTTCTTTCCGCCGGCGGTTACCATCATCACATCGGCCTCAACACCTGGGAAAGCGAAGGCGGCCAACCACCGGCCGACGGCACCACTGGCCTTTATCATCTGGCGATTCTTTATCCCACGCGCGCCGAACTGGCCGATGCCTTGCGCCGTCTCATCGCCGCCGGCATCGAACTGGAAGGTGCGTCCGACCACGGCGTGAGTGAAGCGTTATACCTGCGCGATCCCGACAACAACGGCGTCGAACTCTATTGGGATCGTCCGCAGAAGCAATGGCCGCGCGATGCCGAAGGTAATTTACAAATGTTCACGCGGCCACTGGATCTCCAATCACTGCTAAAAGAATCCGACCCGCGACAATAAACACTTGGTTAGAGGGGGTGCGATTTAAACTGATGGTCATAGGAGCGCGGACTTCAGTCCGCTTCAACTTCATCTTCTCTGGAAACGTTGGAACGATCCAGCGGCCCATAGTGTTCTTACATTGAAGCGGACTAAAGTCCGCGCTCCTGTGGCCTGAAACCCAACCATCACTTTTAATCGCACCCAGTTAGTGGTACGACCTTGTGCTTGTTTTGGGGCTTAGCGCTTGAAGTTTCTCGGGAGCTTGGTGTTGGGAGCTTGGAGCTTCGCACCTACCGTCGTCTCGAGGGCCCAAAGAAATACCCTCCCTTAATCCGCGCCCCTCGCACTTTCCCTGGAAACCCGCCTTTCTGTCCCTGCTTCTCTTCCTCAAACAACGCGGTGTATTGATAAGTAAAATTCTCCAGCTTCACCCGCGGAACTTTTTGGCCGATGAAACGCTCAATCGCATAAACGTGTTGAGCATCGCCCGCGACCATCAACGTGAACGCATCACCACTGGCCTCCGCGCGACCTGTGCGGCCGATACGATGAATATAATCCTCGGGATGTTGCGGCACGTCGTAGTTCACCACGTGCGAAACGTCTGCAATATCCAACCCGCGCGACGCGATGTCCGTCGCGACCAGCACTTCATATTTGCCCTTGCGAAAACCAGCGAGCGCATCTTCGCGTTCCCGTTGCGTGCGATTGGAATGCAGCACGGCCACGGCGTGTTGATTGCGCTTGAGCAAGTGCGCGATTTGATCCGCGCGATGCTTCGTGCGGCAAAAAACAATGACCGATTCGTAGTGAACGCGTTCGAGCAATTGCAGCAACAAATCGGTCTTCTGCCCTTCGGCGACCGGATAAATCACGTGCTCGACCGTTTCGGCGGGCGAACGGCGCGCGCCGATTTCGATCGTCTCCGGGTCTTTCATCGCCCATTGGATCAACGTCTCGATCTGCGGCGGAATCGTCGCCGAAAAAAGCGCGCTCTGCCGTTCGCGCGGGCATTTCTGCACGATCCGTTTGACATCCGGCAAAAAGCCCATGTCGAGCATGCGATCCGCTTCGTCGAGCACTAAAAACTGCACGTTGTTCAACTGCAGCGTCCCACGGCCCATGTGGTCCAGCAAACGGCCAGGCGTAGCGATGACAATATCCACACCGCGTTTGAGCTCATCGAGTTGGCGTCCATAACCGACGCCGCCGTAAAGCACCGCTGTCCGCAACTGTGTGAACCGCGAAAAATCGTGAATCGCTGTTTCGACTTGCGCAGCAAGCTCACGCGTCGGTTCCAGCACCAGAAAACGGGTCTTATCCGTTGGCTCCCCCATCTTGGACAAAATTGGCAACGCAAACGCGGCGGTCTTGCCGGTGCCGGTTTGGGCGCTGCCGATAACATCGCGGCCCTGCATCAAAAGCGGAATTGCGCGCAACTGAATTGGTGTCGGTTCGACATACCCCATCGCCTTGATTCCTTCAAGAATCTGCGGCGAGAGCCCAAAGTTACTAAATGCCATTTGTTCACCTAACCATATCATTTACTCGCATACAACCCTTTGTTTACTGGCATGGGTTCGTTATTCATCGCTAGCTAGGACGAGGCTCCCGCCGAGCCTTTAACGAATAGCCGCTTAGTTACCCTTCCATTCCAAAACCTGCCCGTCCTTCACCAACCGCCCGCGCAACTTGGAATAATCAACCCGCTGGACCGAAACATTTTGATCAATAGCAGCGCTCGCAATCGTCGCCGCCGATTGGCCGAGCACCATAAAAACCGGTTCCATCCGAATCGACCCATAAGCAATGTGCGACGCCGAAAGACAAACTGGCACGATCAGATTTTCACACTCCTTCTGTTTCGGAACGAGCGCACGAAACGAAATCGGATACGGCTTCATAGGCGGCACTTGCACGTCGCCTTCGTTTTCAACGTGTCCGTTGCGAACAATCCGGCGGCAGTTGTGCGAATCCATCTGATACGCCGCCAGCCCAATGGGATCGTTGACGACTTCTTTGCCGCGACAATGATTCTCCGTCATGACGACATCCGAGATCAACCGGCGCGCCTCGCGAATATACAGTTGATGCGGCCAACCGCCGGTATCCTTGAACTCATCACGGCAAAGCCCCCAGCTTTGCATCTCGGTGCGAATGCTTTCGGGAACACGCGAACTCGTCGCCAGAAAATGCAGAAACCCGCGCGTGTAATTCTCGTGCGCTTTCCAGATTCCAAAACGGCGACGGTAACTTGCCTCCGGATAATCATAGTTGCGCCCAATAAAATCAGTCGAGAACGCCCCGTTATTATTGATGTCCGTTTTGCCGTTCGGCATCGGCTGAATGTGCATCAGGTTGCCGAGCTTTGCCGGTTTGCCGGCAGCAACCAGAGCTTCGATGTAACGCGCGAGTAATTCGTAATCCGACTCGCGATACTCGGGCGGCGGTTGAATGGGTAATTTGTTCGTCGCGTTTTGCGTCAGGCACAAACGGAAATTGTAAGCCTGCACGCAACGATCAGCTGCGCCCGGAGTGCCAAGCGACTCGTCCTGGATGAACGGAACCAAGCCGCTTTTCACATCACCTGCTTTAATATATGGATCAACGTTGACCGTAAATTGATGTTTCGGTGTCTTCTCGCGAACGCCATTCAGCGTTTCGTGGTAAGTCGAATTAGCTTCCCGTCCGACCGTATAACTGACGCTCGCTTTAGCCATGAGATCGCCTTCATAGCTGGCATCAATAAACTCAGTCGCGCGAAAAACCGTCCCACCGTCCATTTTGATTTCCGTGATGCGCCCTTTTTTCTTCTTCACCGAAGTGAGCCGTTGATCGAAGTAAACGAGCACTCCGGATTCGGAGAGCATTTGTTTGAAGACCGATTCAGCCACACTCGGCTCCAGTTTCCAGACTTCGTTGGTCCCATAGTGTTTTCCCATCCGCTGATAAAACTCGCGCGCCACCCCGCCAATCGCCCCCTTGTTGCCGATATCTGTCTGGCTCAAACCACCGCTGGTCATTCCGCCGACGTGACGGCCGAACTCCGTCAGCACAACTTTCTTACCAATCCGGGCGCTTTGCACCGCCGCGACAACTCCGGCCGACGTGCCGCCAAAAACACAAATGTCAGAATCGATCACCTCAGCGTGCAGACACGCTCCGCAAACCAGTCCAATTGAAACCAACGTTCGACACAAATTCATCTGACTGCATGTTCTGCCGGGCGCAGCGACGAAACCAACAAAAAAAGCAGGCAGCGAATTTCGCGCAGCCTTCGCAAAAAGAAACGTCCCGCTCCTGCGAACAAGAGCGGGACGTTGTTGTTTAGTTTAAAACTAGTCCTCTTATTGAGGCGTCAAGATCAGGTTGCCGCTGTTCGTCGGCGAGTGACCGGTGGCGTTGATGATGAAGAATCCAGCGCCGTTGGTTGCATTTTGCAACACTGTGCCGACCGCGATCGTCTTGTGCTTGCTCGGCAGGCCGTCAAGGAATGCGATCTGGAGTTTGCCAGTGTTATCAATTTTGCCGGCGGTCACCGGTCCGTTCGTGGTCATCGTCGAACCCGTCGCAGAGCTGGTGAACGTTACCGTCGTGTTGATGTCGTTCGCCAATCCGCCACCCGACATGCTCAACGTGTACGTTCCGCTCAGGCCAGTGCCATCATAGTGTGAACCAGTGACGGCGAACGGCGAGTTAACAAACCCTGCCGGGAGCAGCGTCCCATAAGGATAGCCCTTTAGCGGCGGTGTTGTTGCGTTACGGATCCACGACATGCTGGAACCGGTCAGAGTCGTCAGGCCATCATTAACATTGAGCGTTCCAAACAACACACCGCTCTCCGTGATAATCCATTGCGGCACATTGCCGGATTGGCTTCCCTTCAGCGGCCACGCAACCGTGAGCTTATCATGGTCAGCCAACGTATATTTCGTCGTGAGAAGGCCGCTCTTGGCCAGGACCGTGGCAAAGCCAGTGCCGGCGACCCCGCCAGTCACTGGCGGAACTTCGATTGTGGCGGTTGCCGTTGTCGGCAGCGCCGTAACGTCTTCTCTATCCGCAGTCACGGCCGCGACAAAGTTTCCGTCCGTCGCTGAACCAACGAACTGTTTGATGCCCGTCGCGCTTTCCGATCCTGTCCAGGCGAAGTTACCGGTGATGGTAATCGTTCCAGCCACGATCGTGCCGCTGCCGTCGGCATTGATTACCGTATGAGCAGCAATTGGAGTCCTTACTCGCGCTGCGTCCATCAGGATTCCGCTAACGACACGTGACGCACTCAGAGTCATATGCAAGTAACGGGAGTTAGCCGCCGTCGGCGCGTTGGTGTCACCGGTGAAGACGGCGTTGTAGTTACCCGCCATATCGGCGAAACGATCGCGGTCGAAATCGACCGTGGCCGCATCATCAACATTCCCAGCCGTGAATGTCACCGTCACCGCTCTGATGGTGTTGGTTGGGGCGATGTCCACCGGCGCGGCATTGCTTACCACGGAGATGACATGAACGCCCGGCAACGGCGAATTGGTCTTCCGATCCGGGATGTACTTGAAGCTGTAGATCTGATAGGCATACAGCGTGATGTTGGAGGTGACACCACCGCCAAGCGTGACCGTGCTCAACGGCGCGCCGTCGATCACTTCTCCGCCTTTACCCTTGGTCGTCACTTTCACAGTTCCAGTACCGTCACCAGCAATGGTCAGAGCGTAGTTATGCGGCGAGCGCAAGAAGAAGCCTTTGACGACAAATGGCCTTAGGCTCACGTTACCCGCCAAGTCAACCGCCCAGACATTGATGTCGTTGGTGCCGGCTGGCGGCTGATTCGCTAAAGCTGGAGTAAAATTAAAGCTCAGCTTGTTCGTCCCGGCTGCGAACATATTTGTGTATCTTTGGCTAACCACAATCCCAGGTCCGTTGTAGTTCGTGTAATTATAGATAATTCCCACGATGCTGTTGCTCTTCGAATCGGTGGCCAAACCAGCGATGGTAAGGCTGGTCGAGCGATCATGTGCAATCGGCGAAGTCAGCTTGGAAATCACCGGTGCCGTCTTATCAACAAGAACCGTCACCAGCGCGCTGCTGCTTTGCAGGCTGTTATTTACCGCATTGCTAACCACGACAAAATACGTCGAGTTCGTGAACGGCGCCGTCGCAGTCAGATGCGCAGCGAACGAAGCCGCCGAGCCAGTCTGGCCGTCCATCGCGATGCCGTTTTCAAACCATTGATAGGTCAAACCACCGACATCTGACGTTGCCGTGACCGACAACGTCACGTTCGTGCCTTGCGGCTGTTTCAGCGCGTTCTGCGGCTGTGTCGTAATCGTGATGCCGCAATCCACAACATTGACCACGCGCATCGCGGTGCCGCTGTTACTCGCATGGTCGGTGGCCGTATAGGTCAGGGTGTAAGCACCGGCAAGGTTGGTATTGACGGAGCCGGCGATGACGATCGTGTCTGTTACATCGCCAGAACACGTATCCGCAGCGGTTGCGCCGGCCTCAGTATAGGGGCTGTTCAAACAAACGGTAGCGGGATTGGCACCTTGGACCGAGACCACCGGCGGAGTTCCGTCAACAACATGCACGATGCGAGTCACGCTCGAGCAATGGTTGCTCGAATCACAGGCCGTGTAAGTCAAGGTGTAGTCGGCGACTGTATTCGTGTCGACCGTTCCGCTCGACACCACTGGGATTCCAGGGCCTTCGCAAGCGTCGGTCGCACTCTCATCACCCGGATCGACAAACGCAGTATGGCATTCCACCGTTAACGCGCCTCCCGTGATGCTGATAACCGGCGGCTGGGTATCAGCCACCACAACCGTCCGGAACGCATTGGTCGTGTTACTCGAAGCATCCTGGGCCGTATACGTCAACGTATAACTGCCCGGAGTATTGGCGTCCACAATGCCATTCGTTGAGAGGAGCGGAGCAGGATCGCACGTATCAGTCGCACTCGCGCCAGGGTCAGTAAAGGACGAGTGACACTCGACGTTAATCAAGTCGCTACCACTGAGTGTGATAACCGGTACAGTAGTATCAACAACGTTCACGATACGAGTGGCACTCGAAATATTTCCGCTTGGGTCCGTCACGGAATACGTGATCGTATAATTACCCAGCGCTGCGGAATTGGTATCCAATCCGCCTAAATCAACCGTAATCTGCGAGGTCAAGCTGCCGGCGCAATCATCGCTGGCCGTCGCACCTGCATCAGTGTAACCGGTGTGGCATT
>JAICXV010000754.1 GCA_025934545.1 Verrucomicrobiia bacterium | reverse complement strand
GCCGAGACGTTCGATGCCTTTGCTGGCGATGGCCAGCCCGATGCCCGTGCCGGAATATTTTTTCTCGAGGTCGAGGCGATGGAACGGCCGAAATATTGTTTTGCGATAATCCGGCGCAATGCCAACGCCATTGTCTTCGACGATCAAGCGGACCATTTGACCGTGGGCTTCCGACCGGATGTAAATTTGCGGCGGGACGTTCTCGCGCGTGAATTTCAGCGCATTGGAAACGAGGTTCAGAAGGATTTGTTCCAAGAGAACAAAGTCGGCGGTCGCGCTCATCAAAGGACTGTCAATCTTGACGGAAGCGTTTTTGTCGCGAATTTCCGGAGCGAGAATTAGCAGGACGCGATCAAGGACTTGCTCGAGGCTCGTTTTGGTGAGCGCGATATCTGCGCGGTGGAGTTCAGTGTAAGCGAGCAGATCGTGAATAAGTCGGCCCATCATTTCGGCCGAGATGCTGATACGCGTCAGCGTTTGCTTCGAGTCGCTGCTGAGTTGTTCGCCATTTTCGGCGAGCGTGATCGCGGCGAATCCCTGGATGGCACGCAACGGGGCGCGGAGGTCATGGGAGAGTGTGTAGCAAAAAGCTTCGAGTTGGCGGTTGGATTCTTCGAGGGCGGCTGTGCGGTTGCGAACGCGCGATTCCAAGTCATTATTGAGCGTCTGCAGTGCAAACTGTTGATTATGTAATCTGCCAACGACAAACGCCAACGCCGCCGCGATGGCGCTGGTGACAATGACGTGTTCCCAGCCGAAGGACCCAATCGCCAATGAGTAGTGCGGAATGTTGAACAGCCAGATATTCGGAACCAGGCCAAGTCCGACGGAAAGAAGGCCGTAACGCCAACCGCCGGCGTAGGCGCTGGCCGCGGCGGCGACAATATAGAACGCATCAGTCGCTTCGCTGGCGAAGGTTCCAAGGGCGAGATCTGCGGCGAGCGCCGTCGCAGTCGTCAGGAGACAGGTAAAAAGCGGCGATAGCTTTTCGAAAAAGTCAGGGTGCTTTGTCGAACGTATCATTGAGCCTGACAACCACGACAGCGGCTTGGCTGTTTGTGAAGCGGCCATATACGGTACCTTACTCATTGCTGCGACTTCGGGTAGTAAAAATTATTCACAGGGAAGATGCATTGACCGGCGTGCGCAAATGTTGGAATGTTGGCGCGAGAGCCGAAATGACAGCGATGTTTTTACGTCAAAAGTCTAAAGGACGTTGGGCCAACAACGCGTTGCTGAGTTTGTGCCTGGTGTCGGTTATCTGCACGGTGACGGCCCGCGCGAAGATCCTCGATGACGGACAGGTGTTGTATTTGCCGATGAAGCACGATTTTGGCGATCAAGGGCAATCCCAAAAGCCCGTGACCGCTAAAGGAACCGTCACGGTGAAAAATGACGCGGCGTGGTTTGACGGTCACTCGTGGCTCGAACTGCCGGAACTGCGATTCGATCAGCCGTTTGCCATCTGTCTTTGGATCAATCCGAGCGCGAAGCATTCGACCTACGGTTTGTTGGAGGAACGTGAGGCTGATTTACGAAACCATCATTTCCATTTGATGTTGCGCGATCTGCATCCGTGGCTCGGTTTTTATGTGAACGACGTTCAATCGCCGAGCCCGATTGCTGCCAATCAATGGACACACCTTGTGTTTCAGTACGACGGCAAACATCAGCAGATTTGGATCAACGGCCAGTTGCGATGTCAACGCGTGGCGGCGAAATACGCCGGAAAAAAGGGAATACCGCGACTCGGAAAAACTCCGCGTTGGTCAAACGTTCCGTCATCGGATTTCGAAGGTGGAAT
>JAICXV010000451.1 GCA_025934545.1 Verrucomicrobiia bacterium | reverse complement strand
GCATTTCGGCGATGGTGATTTCTTCGAGCGGCAGTTGCTGGAAGAATTTCGGGCGCTTGAGCATTTGATCGGGACGATCTTTGCGGCCGGGCAGCCAGTCAGTGACTTTGACGCGTGCGGGATATTTGCCGGTCATGATGCTCGCGCGGGTCGGCGAGCAAACGGGACAGGCCGCGTAAGCCTGGGTGAATTTCATGCCGCGTTCGGCGAGTTTGTCGATGTTGGGCGATTTATAAAAATCGCTGCCGTAACAACTGAGGTCGCGCGCGCCGAGGTCGTCGGCGAGGATGAAGAGGATGTTCGGCGGCTGGGCAGCGGAGCACGGCAAAGCTCCAAGGACCAAGATCCAAGCTCCAGAGAAGAGCCAGGCTGCGAGCTTCAGTAGTGAATAGTTAGTTTTCTTAGCGGACATAATCTTTGATTCCAACGGTGGGTTTTTCCGGCGCGTATTTGCGTTCGGGCGAATGCGCTTCGGTCATGATGGCGCGCATCTTTTTCATAACGTCTGGATTTTCGGCGGCGACGTTGTGTTGTTCTTTCGGGTCGGTTTTTAAATTGTAGAGTTCGAGCGGCGCGTTGTCGGCCGGTTGCATTTTGACCAGTTTCCAATCGCCCATGCGAATGCCGACATCACGACCTTTTCCATGCGGCATTTCGAAATACATGTATTCGTGTTCCTTTTGCTTTTTGCCGAGCATTGCCGGCACAAACGAAATGCCGTCGATATTTTTTGGGGGTTTCACGCCGGCCAGATCGGCGGCGGTCGGCAGAAAATCGTAGAACGCGCAGATGTGATCGGAGACAGTGCCGGGTTTGATTTTGCCGGGCCAACGCGCGACGAGCGGGACGCGGATGCCGCCTTCATAAAAATCGGATTTGTAACCGCGCAAACCGCCTGCGCCATCGAAGAAATCGGCGACGCGTTGCCAGTGGCCGCCTTGCGGACCGTTGTCGCCGGCAAAGAAAACGATGGTGTTGTCGTCGAGGTTGAGCTCTTTCAAGAGCGCCATGAGTTGGCCAACGCTTTGGTCAAGGCGGTCGACCATGGCGGCGAAGGTGGCATACGGTTCTTCGGCGCCGAGGTATCCAGCGCGATTGTCGGGCAGGGGAGTTTCGGGCGCGAATTTGCCTTTATATTTTTTGAGCGAATCCTCGGGAACGGTCAGTTCGACGTGCGGCAACGTGTATGGCACGTAGCAAAAGAATTTTTTATCTTTGTTGCGACGGATGAAATCCAGGGCGTGTTTCTGAATTTCATCATGCGAATAGCGCACGTGTTTGCGACCGTCGTTTTCGGGCAGGAAGACTTTTACGTCCGTGCCCCACATCCAATAGGGATAATAGAAATGGGCGTGGACCTGGTGGAGGAAACCGAAGAACTCGTCGAAGCCTTGTTTCCACGGCGCGCCGGGAGTTGTTTCAACGCCGAGCCCCCATTTGCCGAACATACCGGTGGTATATCCGCCTTTTTTCAGGACTTCGGCGACAGTGACATCTTCATCGTAAAGATATTTGCCGCCGCCATTATTGCGGACGGCGGTGTGACCAGTGTGCTGGCCGGTCATGAGGGTGGAGCGCGACGGCGCGCAGACGCTGGAGCCGGCGTAGCATTGAGTGAACTTGATGCCTTCGGTGGCGATGCGGTCAATGTTTGGCGTCTGATACTTCTTTTCGCCGTAACAACTCAATTGGCCGTAACCGAGATCGTCGGCGAGGATGAAAACGATGTTGGGAGGGTTGGCGGCGTGGAGGGAGAAAGTGGAGAAAGCTCCAAGGACCAAGATCCAAGCTCCAAAGAAAAACGAAAGAGAAAGTTTTCGGTGCACAGTTGGGATTGTGGCAGGAAAATTTGGTGTGTCAAAAGATGTCAGGGCGTTAACGCAAGGGCGCGAAGAATGCGAAGGCGCAAGGAATTTGGAACGCAGGCGGCGATTTACGATTTTCGATTTACGATTGACGACGGATGCGTAGTTCGATGGACGCCTTAATTTTAAAGCGGTACGAAACGGTATTAGGTGCGAATAGGCGCGAATGACCGATAATGCGCGTGAGACCAGGATTGCACAAACTGACACAACTTTAGCGATGACGATAAAGTTCGTTTTTGTATAACAGACTGTGGATTGGCTAGTTGTGAATTTGGACGAGCCACGACCCGGGTGCAAAAACACACCAAAAACGAGACTGTTTAAATGGGTTAAAGCTAAGTCGGCGTGGGACTTAGCAGGATTAATGGCGGTTTTTAAAAAAGTTTTTTTGGTGACAGTGGACGGCAGCCAGTGACAGTAGGTGACAGCCAGTGCGAGCGGAATTGAAAGAGGAGTGGAACTCAGGAACGTGGGAAGAATTGATTCTTTATTTAAACCGCAACCACCGACAACGGAGCGCAACAAAGGCACGACGTTCGCAGCTTTTTGGGCTGCGAAGTCACTCTTAGGCGGCGGTGTTATTGGCATAATAATTTATCTCGATGAACAATGGTCAGTAGCGGAAGGCTTGGGAAGGGTTGCCTCCGGCGCCTATAACGAGTAGGCAGAAAATAGGCTAACATGAAGTAGCGGCCTGTCAAGGCGATTACTGCGATTCCCGTGATGGTGCGAGATGGTTTTATTGTCGATGTGTTTGCCGTGGTTTGATAGATAGATTTGGATGTCGGTCGTATTCCTTATTGCTGTTTTAATCGTATCCGCGGCAATGGCGTTTTCTGGAAATTGGCTGGCGTTAAAACCGTGGCGCCGGGCGAGAGCGCTTCATTGGACGGAACAGGCACGCGTGTCTTATCCTGTGCGCGTCGGGGCAACGAATAACCTTTGGGCCATTCCGGCGGTAATGATCACGGGCAGTGTCCTCCTGCGAATGAATTATATGCCGCCGTGGTGGGTCGTTGGATTATTTGCGATTGCAGGGACGGTCACAGGATCGATCCATATGGGCAAGGAACTTTTCCCCAGGCTAAACGCTCCAGATTATTTGCGGAATTTGATCCTCGGCTGGCTGATGCGTCTAGTTGTTTGGTCAGCGTTTGTGGCTGGTGCAGCGACAATGCCGCGGGAACTGAATGTCAGAGCGGGAATCGGTTTTCTTGCAGTGGTTTTGTTCCTTATTGGCTGGAGTTATGACGGATGGTTACGGCTCGGAAAACTTTTTGGATTGTCCGCGCCAGCCGATGAACAATTGTGCGGAGTTGTTGATGATGTTTCGCGGAAGATTGGAATTCCGGTTCGTTGTGTTTTGCTTCTCAAATCAGAAATGTGCGCGGCCTACGCGCTTCCAACAACGGGGACACTTCTGTTTTCCACCCGGTTGTTGAAAGTTCTTAATGCCGCTGAGTTGCGGGCTGTTTGCTCCCATGAATTGGCGCATCTATCGGAATCGAAAGGGGTGGTTTTGTTGAGGCATACTGCATGGTTTTTCTTCCTGCCATGGGTCTTAATAAAACCGGTTTGGGCCAGTTACGGTCCGGCCGGTGTTTCTTTGTTAGTGTTGGTGTCGCTGTCGGTGCAACAGATTATGCTGCGCGTCCATCGTTCGCTGGAGAAGCGAGCTGATAAAATGGCTACTGAAACCCAGGAAGAGGCTGGAGTTTACGCGCGAGCGCTCGAGGCTGTGTAT
>JAICXV010000011.1 GCA_025934545.1 Verrucomicrobiia bacterium | reverse complement strand
TTTCGACATTGTTCATCGGCCATGGTCGGAAAATAAAGTTGAAGAATTGGCGGAGGAGTTTGCCGTTGCCTTCAAAAAAGCAGTTACGAACCGGACGTTGCCGTTCCTTGGACGCTCCGCAGTCGCCCTCAGTGGCGGTCTGGATTCTCGAACGGTTCTGTGCGCTGCGCCCAACAGGCAGGATCTCATTACGTTCACGTGTTACGATGAAGAGAATCGTGAGTTTCGTATCGCGCGTGAGATTGCGCAGGCGACCGGCGCGAAATTCGTTCCGCTGAAAAGGCCGTTCGATTATTACGGCGAAAATGCGGCGCTTGGCGTGAAGATTTCCGGAGCGTTAGGCTGTATAGCGAGCAACCATTTCCTTGGTTTTCGTGCGCAACTTAACGAGCTTTGCATCGATAATTTGTTGACCGGTTGTTACTGCGACTACGTCTTCAAAGGGCTCGCGATTAATAAATCATATACCCGTTGGACGGAGCGCGAATCGATTGGTGCATTTAAATTCAATTACTACGGCCCACGTTATCTGTCCGACACACCGTTGTCGGAGAAACTCGGCGAACGTCTCGAAAGAATTTTCCCCGCCGATTTGCGCCAATATGACAGTGAACAGCGCGTCATGCAGGCCGAGAGAAAGCGGATGTTTCCTCTGTCTTACGAAGAAGACCTGGCGGAGCGCACGATTCCGCAGCGCGTCATGGGTTGGTACCCGCCTATCGGCGAAAATGATTTGATGGAAGTGCATTTGAAAATGTCGTGCGCAATGAGGCTTAACCGCGAATTGTTCGTGCGAATGGTCAAACGCGTTTGCGGCCCGAAGGTTTGCGCGATTGCCGATGCCAATACCGGCGCGCCAGTCGATGCTTCGTTGTTGCGCGAAACATTCTCCAGCAGTTGGTGCCGGGTCGAAGACCTCGTGCGGCGTTTGGCGGGCTCAAAGACGACCGGTGGCTCGTGGCCGAACTGGAAAGTTTATGCGAACCAAAGTCCGACGATCCGCGAACTGTGGTCACGACCAAATGCGATGGCTGATGATCTTTTCGTAAAAGTGCTCGGCAAAGAGCGATACAAGAAAGAGATCGGCGCTTACGAAGACGTTTACCTGTTCCTGCAACTGTTCACGCTGAAAGTGTGGTTGGACCAGCGCAATGGCTAAAAGAATTATCAAGTTATTGGGCAGTCTTTGCGTGCGCCTTTGGGATATGACCGCGGTGGCTGCGGCAAAAATGATTGGCAAATCCAGGCCCGGCCACTGCGTCGTGTTGTATTATCACGATGTTCCCGCGCGCGAACGTGAACGGTTTGCCAGGCAGATGAACGTGCTTTCCCGCACCGCGAAAGTTATACCTGCTGATTTCACCGGAGAACTTGAGTCTAATAAAAATTTCGCTGCAGTCACTTTTGACGACGGTTTCGTCAGCGTTCTCGAAAATGCGTTGCCGGAATTACAACGGCATAAAATGCCGGCGACGATTTTCGTGCCATCCGGTTATCTGGGCCAGCAGCCGGGTTGGATGAACAACGGCAAAAAAGAATGGGTTATGACGCCGGAACAACTCCGCGCGGCACGACAAGGTGGATTGGCGATTGGTTCGCACACCGTAAAACATCCTCGCCTCGATCGGTTGGCGCCGGAACAGGCCGGATGTGAAATGGCGATTTCAAAAAGTGAGTTGGAACGAATTCTCAACGAGCCCGTCGAATTACTCAGTTTTCCGCATGGCGCCTATAATGCAGATATTTTGGCGCAAGCGCAAAAGATCGGATACCAGCGCGTCTTTGGCATCGAACCAAAATGGATCGAAGGCGCGATGAGCGGTTTTCTAATGGACCGGGTAGCGGTGAATCCGGGCGATTGGAGCCTCGAGTTTCGACTTAAAATCAAAGGCGCGTATCGCTGGGAAACCGTCGCGGCGCGCTGGAAAGCAAAACTTTTAGGCCGTGACCACAAATAAATATTTTTGCGAAATCGATCGCATCAACCGCGTCGAGTGGAATGGTTTATTGGCGCAGTTCGAAGACGCCTCTGTTTATCAGACGTGGGAATATGGCAGCGTCTGTTGGGGCGAAAGGCAGATCAGTCATTTCGTGCTCAAAGCAGGCAGCGATGTTGTTGCCCTGGCGCAGGTGCGCATCATTCGTATTCCGCTGATTGGCACTGGTGTCGCTTATATCCGATGGGGACCGCTTTGGCGGAAACGCGGTGGAGCGACCAGTGAGGTGTTCGATGTCGCGATGCGCGAATTGCGTCGTGAATATGTCGACAAGCGCGGTTACGTGTTGCGGGTCATCCCGAATGTTTACGCCGACGATGCGTTTGCCAACGGGGTCCGTTCAACGTTGACTGCCGACAAGTTTCATATTGCGGAAGACGTTTCACCATATCGCACTTTTCGTGTGGATTTGAGTCCTTCCATCGACGATCTGCGCGCGGGCTTGCATCAACGCTGGCGCAACAAACTGAAAAACGGCGAGAAAACCGGTTTCGAGATTTCGGTTGGAACCAGCGGCGAGATGTATCGCGAGTTTGCCATCGCTTACGAAGAGATGATGGCGCGCAAGAAATTTGAAACAACGGTCGACATCTACGAGTTCGAGCGGATTCAGGCCAGTTTGCCGGAAGAACTGAAGATGACCGTGCTGGTATGTAAGAAAGACCGCGAGGTCTACAATAGTCTCGTCGTTGCGACCGCCGGCGACACTGGAATTTATCTTCTGGCCGCGACGAGCAACGCCGGGCTGCAAGCGAACGGCGCCTTTATATTGCAATGGAAAGCAATGGAACTTCTAAATCAGCGTGGCATTCGCTGGTACGATTTGGGTGGAGCGAACCCGGAAAAAAATCCCGGCGGGTATCAATTTAAGAGCGGCATGGGCGGAAAAGAGACGACCCAACTCGGCCGGTTTGATTGTGAAGGGAAATTGTTGAGCCGATTGAGCGTGTCGACGGGCGAACGATTGCAGCGCGAAAAAGCGCGCTTGCAACGAATTCTCCAGCGCGCGGAAAAAGAAGAGCCGGTTAAAGCTGCGCCGGCTGCTGCCACTCCTGCGGTATGACTTCCAAAGTTTCCATCATCATTGTGAATTGGAATGGCGGCGGGGAGTTCCTCGACTGTCTTCAGTCACTGCGTGCCGCGCGCGCGGTCTGCGATTTTCAGGTCGTTGTCATCGACAACAATTCACGTGATGGCAGTCGCGAAAAGGCCGAAAGCGAATTCCCAGAATTTCAAATCGTCAATTCCGGCGCAAATCTTGGTTTTGCCCGGGCCAACAATCGCGCGCGCGGAATGGTTCGCTCGCCCTACGTGCTGTTCCTCAATCCGGACACCAAAGTCACCAGCACCGCTGTGCCGATGATGGTAAAAGCACTCGATGAAAAGCCTGGTGTTGGAGCCGTCGGTTGCAAAATGACCGATGAAGATGGCACGGTGCACGACCTGGGACTGCAATGGTTTCCGACGCCGTGGACGGAGTTTTTAAATTTACTGTTTGTGTCGCGAAGAACATTCCGCACCGTTGCGAAAATGATGGGCTCGGCCGATGCGAACACGAGCGGTTGCGTGAAAAAACTTTATGGCGGCTGCATCATGGTGCGGCGCGAAATTCTCGAGAAGATCGGTTGGCTAGACGACCGCTATTTCATGTATGCCGAGGACGTCGATTTATGCCGGACCATTCGCGACGCCGGCTGGAAGCTGTTTTATTCGAGCGAAGCAACTGTCGTTCATCACGCGGGCGTGACGAGCGCCAAAGCGCCGAGCGGTTTTTCGACGCTGATGAAGTGCGAATCGATCGGCAAGTTGATGACCAAATATTACGGCGTGACGGGGCACGCGTTGTATCGATTGGCGGTTTTTGTCGGCGCGATGATACGGTTGGTCGTCGTCGGGTTCGTCAATCTTCTGAAAGCGTGCGTCGGTAAATTCGATCCGGCCGGTATGCGGAAATGTTTAATAATGCTCGGTTGGAGTGTGGGAGTGCGGCGTGCGAAAATTCCGGCGTAAGACAATGTCCGCACCCGTAAAATTGGCGTTTGTTGGCGACCTCTTGCTTGGAGGCGAGTGGCCGGGTTATGCGCACGCGCACGGTGAAGACTTGCTCGCACCGTTCAAAAATGTTTTGGCACAAATCGAAGAGGCCGACATCCTGTTTGTTAACCTCGAGGGGCCAATTTCAGAAACGGCATTGACTAACGCTTCCGGCCGCAACGCCCGATTGGCGAATCATCCTCAAATTATAGATTTGTTAAAGCGCGCGCGCGCATGCGTTTGTGTTTTAGCCAACAATCACATCATGGATTTGGGAGCCACGGGACTGATGCAAACGCGGCAAGTTTTGGAAAGCGCAGGGATCCGTTGCGTTGGCGCGGGCGGCAATTCGACGGAGGCTGAGCAGCCGGTGATTATTGAATGCAAAGGCAAGCGCATCGGTTGCCTTGCTTTTACCAGTGATGATTCCGATGTCAGCGCAGTCATTGCCAGGAATGGAGACGCCGGTTGTGCAAATCTCAATGAGGTTGAGAAGATCGGGCAGGCGATCACGAATTTAAAACAAAAGTGCGACATCGTCGTTGTCAGCGCGCATTGGGGCATCGAATTTTTTCAGTATCCAACCGCCGGGCAAGTGGCGATCGCGGAACGGTTCGCCAAAGCTGGAGCGGATTATTTGATGGGCCACCATCCGCATGTATTGCAGGGAGTCGAGGAACGCAGCGGTTGTCTAACGATGTATAGCCTCGGTCATTTCTTCGTCCCGCCGTTTAGGCGCGCTGACGGTGAGTTGATCCGGCCCAAAGACGAGAGCCGGGAATTTGTCGTTATGAAGTCCATCATCGCAGCGGACGGGGAAAAGACATCCGAAACATTTGGCGGGGTGATGAACTCGGAATTCGTCCTCGAACCACACGACGCGGCGGGCCAGCAAACGCTCGCGGAAAAGCTGCAACAATTGGCGCCGAGTCGCATGACCGGAGATTACGTCGAATTTTCCAAACATTACTATTCCACGCGCCTGAAAGAGCTTCAGCGCGAACGAAAACTTGAATCGATCACCGGCTTCGTCCGCGAGCCGATGAAAGAATTGAAGCGCCGCTTTGCCGCGCGCGTCTGAGCGGACAGTAGTTCAGTATGAAGTTGTTTTTTGAAAAGTATTTAAAGGGCAGCACCGTGACGGCCAAGGTCGTCCGCGGCGGCGCATGGCTTGGCGCCGGCAGCGCGGGAGAATATGGTTTGCGATTCGCGCGCAATATGATCCTGGCGCGAATCCTCGCCAAAGAAGCGTTCGGATTGATGGCGATCGTGCTCTCGGTCTGTTCGTTATTTCAGGTTTTGACCGGTCTGTGGATTAAAGAATCAGTCGTCCAGAATCCGCGCGGAACGGAAAAAACATTCCTGAACGGCGTTTGGTTTCTGGCGATGGGCCGGGCGTTGTTGCTGTTGACCGGCGCGTATTTTTTAGCGCCGTGGATCGCCGAGTTCTACGAATCGCCTAACCTCGTCGATCTCATCCGCGTCGCATTTTTCAGCGTTCTTTTCCAGGGCTCCATCAGCCCACGCGCCTACGTCGCGATCAAACAGATGGACTATCGCAAATGGGTTATCGTTCAGCAGGGCGGCGGGATTCTCGGAGTGACGACGACGATCGTGCTGGCGTTGTATTTGAAAAGCGTCTGGGCGCTCGCGTTGGGATACGTTGCGGAAAACGCGGCGCGCTGTTTGTTATCCTACATCGTTTGTCCGTTTCTGCCGACGATCAGATTCGAGAAGCGCGATATCGATTCTCTCTTCGCCTTCTCTCGAGGAATGATCGGCATGCCGGTGTTGATGCTGATTTATACGGAAGGCAGCACGTTTGTAACCGGCAAACTATGTTCCAAAGAATTTCTGGGATTGTTTGCGTTGACGCTGTCGCTGGCGCGTATACCGGGGATGTTCGGGCAAATGCTAGTCGACCTGTTGTTGCCGTCCTTCTCGCAAATGCAACAGCAGGATCAACGACTGAATCACAATCTGCTTAGGGTGACGTCGGTCATCACGTTCGTCGCTGGTCCGGCACTGGTTGCCACAGCGTTGTTCGGGGAAGAAATCCTCACGCTGGTTTACGGTCCGGCTTATGCGAAAGGGTCTGTGGCGCTTTCATTATTATTCGCCAACGAAATGATGCTGACCTGCAACATTCCAATTGCTTCATTGTTCGTTGCCCGCGGCCAGCCCGCATTGCTGAGACAGTTCTCGCTCGTCCGCGCGCTATTGATGGTCTGCATCGCTTATCCGGCCATCAAACAATACGACATCATTGGCGCGGCGGCGACGCCTTTGCTCGCTATGTGCCTGGCCTATGGCCTGCAACTCCGCGCATTGCGGACACTGACGGGACTGCGCGCGAGTGATTACATTGCGGTGTTCATGCGCAGCGCGCTTCTTTCGATTCCTCCGGTTGTGAGCTGGTTGGTGTTCAAGCTCGTGTTGCATGAGCCGGCGAAATGGGTGCCGGTGGTGTGGACAGTGGGACTGACCGCAGTTTTTTACGCCATATTAGGCGTCATCATTTTCCGGCACGAACCGGCCCGCAAATATTTCTGGCCATTTCAAAATCGCGTCGCGCATCGCCGACCGGTTATTCCGCCCGCCGTGGCGCTGGCGATAGAAGATTGATTCGTGGCAGAACTTCTTGAAATTGGGGTTATTCTGGGACTGGTTTTCTATCTCGCTGTTGTGCTTTCGCGCAACTTCGAGAAAGGGTTGGCCCATGCGGTGTTCTGGTGCGTATGGATGACGACCTTTCTGCGAATCCAGACCAATGGCGTTCTTCCCGAACTGACCATCCATCGACTGATCCTCGTCACGCTTTTTATTTTCTGGATACGAAAGCCCGAATATCGCGCGCGCCTTCGCGAAACGCCGCTCGTGCGCTCGTTTGGATTCTGGGCAATCGTGAGCGCTGCGTCACTGTTGGGAACCAGCATTGATTTTGGCGACAGCCTCAAAGCTTATCTCGATTTCATCGCCGAGGTTGGCGTGTTTTTTGTGATCGTTTCGACCACGCTACGGAAACGGGAAGACGCGATTCGTGTTCTGCGCGCGGCGGCTCTTGCGATAACAATCGTCGCATTCTTTGGAGTAATCGAACATTACAAAGGCTTCAACCCGGTCGATGCGTTCATTCCGGGATACGCGCGAGAAGACGGCACCGGCCATGATGTTCTGTCGACCTATCAGCATCGCATCTTGTTAGGGACCGGGATGGCGATGGGATTTTCCGTTGGCCTGGCATTGCTCGCGTTGAACCTGAAAGGTTTTCCCGGAAAAAAAATGCTATGGATCACGGTCATTCTCTGCCTGAGCACCTGCTTCTTTGCGCAAAGTCGCGGTCCATGGCTGGCGTGCATTGGTTCGCTTTGCGTGATGGCATGGCTCGGTTCAACGAAACTGCGGAAACGCCTATTGATCATTCCGATTCTGGCTGCGCTGACGGTGGTGATTAAACCGGGCGTGCTCGATTCGCTCTCGAGCAAAGCCGAAGACACGATGGACACCGATTCGTTTAAAGGCGGCACGTTCCAATATCGATTGGAACTGTGGCGTATTGCCTGGAACCAGGTCACATTGAGCCCGCACCGGTTTTTGCTCGGTTATGGCCCCGGGTCTGGTCGCGGAGTTGATTTGGAATGGAGCCTGTCTTATCGCAGCCGCGATATGAAGATTGAAAGCTGGGACAATCAATTTGCCTATGACCTGTTTCGGTGCGGCGTCATCGGCGCGATCGCATCGCTTAATCTTTTTGTCGGGATGTGGTGGCGGCTATTCAAACTGGCAAAGAATTCCACGGACAATCGCGACGCGCTCGCAGCTCTGGTTGGCGCGGTCAGCGCGCTCGTTTTCATGATGAGCAATGTTTACATCTTCGCCCGCCAGCTCGATTACTTCCTTTGGTCCGTCGTAGCATCGACATTTGTCCTCGCCGGTTATTACGATGAACCAAAGTCGGCCGAAGAATTTATTGAAAATGAACCTGTGCGCGAACCGTTGCGCGCGGAAGTGATTGGTTGATGAACGTGCAAGACACATCGCCCGTAGCAGCCGAAGTGACACGGCGGACCTTGGTGACAGAGCAGAATGAGCCGACTGGTTCTGGCAGCTACAGCCCTTCGCATCTCATTCGTCGCGTTTTTCACAAGCTCGTTTATCCCACCTTGCTCGGTATGCGCCGTGGGATTGAAATCGAGGGTCGCGTGATTGTAAAAGGCTGGCCGCATATTGAAATCGATCGCGGTGCAATTGTTCGCATCGGTGCGAACGTAACGCTCAATTCCTCCAACCGCGGCTATCACATCAACATGCATTCTAGCGTGAAACTTTATGCCGAAGGGCAGGGGACAGAAATCGTGATCGGCGAGGATACGCGAATCCATGGGACCTGTTTGCACGCCTGTGAGCGAATTGAAATCGGCAAGAAATGTTTGATTGCGGCCAACACGCAAATCTTCGACTGCAGCGGTCACGATCTGTCATTTGAGAACGTCGAGAACCGATTAAATACAAAAGGAAAAACCAAGCCCGTCATCATCGAAGACTGCGTTTGGATTGGAGCGGGCTGTTTGATTTTACCTGGCGTGCGAATTGGTCGTGGCAGCGTCATTGCTGCTGGTTCCATTGTTACCAGAGACGTTCCGCCAATGTGTTTGGCTGGTGCCAACCCGGCGCAAGTCATCAAAACTTTCTAACGATGACGACACAAATTAACGTCGCCTGGCAAAAGGTGAGCAGCATTTTGACCGAACGCTGGCTTAACATTCACACGACCGATCGCGTGGAAGCGTTGACCGACGAAGGCATTCATTACACTCCGCTGCCCTACGTCATGATCACTCGGATGTTCGAAGTTCTGAAACCAACGAAAGACGACGTGTTTCTTGATGTCGGTTGTGGAAAAGGACGCGTGCTGTGTTGTGCGTCACGTCTGCCGATGAAGCGCGTCGTTGGAATCGAACAAAACGATCAGTTGTTGAAAGTTGCGGGTCGAAATGTGGAGTGCTTGCGTGGTGCGTGCACACCGGTTGATCTGGTTTGCACATCAGCCGAAACTTATTCGTACGACGGCGCGACCATCGTCTATCTTTATAATCCATTCAATGAACGCATCACCCGCGTTATGACCGCGCGCTTGCGCGAATCGGTTGCTCGTGCGCCCCGCAAATTGCGCATCGTGTATGCAAACCCGGTGCATGCGAATGTTTTTGAAGAGAGCGGTTGGCTACGCAAATCGAGCGAATGGCCGGCCTCGGATTTTCCGGGTTTCGGTTATCCGGTATCGTTTTGGCAAACCTTGTGATGCTGGGTCTGACAAATATATAACAAATGTAGATGAAGGTGGCGTGCCGTTTGCTACTATCCCGACGTGGAACGACAAGCCGGATGAAAAGAACGGGCAAATTTGAGAATTGGCAGAGCGGGTTGAAACGCTTGAAAAGCTCCTGCGCCAGAACGGCTTGTCAGATGTGGTCTAGAACTCAGGACGCCTTGAAAGCCATTCCCCCTGATGTGCTTTTGCGCGCCACTTCCCTGTGGACGATGAAAACTTCCTATTCTATTGTGTCAATAATGACCAAATGGAACCACCGCCTCGCGGCAATTCTTGCCATTTGCACCTTTGGTGTATCGCTTCAGGCAGCGACGTATTATGTGTCGCCGACTGGCAATGACAGCAGCACCGGCGCGCAAGCTACACCATGGTTGACCATCGCCCATGCCATTACCACGATGGCGCCGGGTGACACGATCATCCTCAATGACGGTGTCTACTCCGAACGCAACAGCATTCCGACAACCAAAAATGGTTCCGCCGGCGCGCCCTCGAAATTTGTCGCTGTCCATCCTTTGATGGTCACGAACATCGGCGGGTTCAAACTTTCCCAGGGCGGTTCGGGATATGTGACGTGGGACGGCATTGTTTTCCAGGACGGTGCCGTGAACCCCGATTGGGAAGGCATGCTCCAATTTTACCATGCGACCAGCGGTCCGGGGTTGGGCTCCGGTTTTACGATCACTAATTGCTGGTTCGTAGGCGTCCAGCCCGCCACGAGTCACAACATTCAAGCGATCAATATGGACCCGTGCACGAACGCTGCGACGTGCGCGCAGAACTTTACGCTCGTCAATTGTGTCTTCACGAACACATCGCAATACATCGTCAGCCTGATGGTCAGCAATGCAATCGTCGCCAATAACCGTTTTGATTTCGCCAACACTCATGATGCGATTCATTGCTGGGGCGCGCAGATTGTTATCTCCAATAATATTTTCACGAACATTTCCGCGAATCCGCTTGTCGCCGACCACACGGATATTTTGCAGTTCTGGAGCGACTCCCCGGTGATGCAGTGCACGAACGTCTTCTTCTGTTACAACACGCTCATCAATTGCGAAGCGCAGTTCTTCCAATTGGAATTGCGCACGGACACGAACTATCCATTCGGCAATCTCGGCGGCCTTTACGTGTTCAACAATATCTTCAACAACGTGCAGCACCACGGCTCGATCGACATTCCCAACACGCATATCTATAACAATCTCTTCTATAAATGCCGCATGACGGACGGCACGTTGAAACTTCTCTTCATGGCCGGCCCGAACAATGTCAAGGGTGAGTCGAAAAACTCCTCCATCTGCAACAACATCTTTTATGATTGCGGCGGCACGAATTCCGCCTCCGATGGATCCGCCGGCTGGTATGACGCCAGCGAACTCGGTGTGCCTGCGGGGTTTGTGGGCGACTATAATTTCGCAGTGACTGAAGCGGGATTCGCGCCGAAGAACAGCGCCGATTGGACAATCAACGGGTTCGAAGCGCACGGCATCAATGGCGGCAATCCGAAGTTTTCCGCGCCCTCGATCGGCGATTTCCGTTTGACCCAAGCTTCTCCGCTCGTTGATCACGGGACCAATGTTTCCTCGGTTGTTGGTTACGACATGGACCACTATGCTCGTCCGTTCGGTAACGGTTTTGATATTGGACCTTACGAATTCGATCCGTCGTTGCTCGTGAAGTTCAACCCGGCTATTCCTTTTGCGGCGGGTCTCATCACCAATTTGGCCGGCACGGGCGCGCAAGGCGGTCGGATGTCGCCAACGAATTGGCCTTATCAGACGAATTATAACGGGCGCATGGGCGCGCGCTATACCGTTCGCACCGGCCACTACGAACAAGGGCTGGACCTCGGTTGGGGCGATTACGTCGCCGTGACCAATTTGAGCAACCTGCAAAATCTGACCAACGGTTCGATTACATTTTGGGCGCAATATTTCCAAACGATGAGTAACGGTGTCCTCTGGGCCGACCAGTTGCGCTTGCAAAGAATTTTCGATGGCGGCTACCAGGGCTTTCCCTGGAGCGGTGGAACATTTTTCATCGGTCGCGGGTTCAGCCCTATCAGCGGCGATAACAACCAAACCGTCATGCGACTGTATTCAACCGATGCCGCAGCGAACCCAACGACACTGATCAGTTGGCCCGACCAGACCGCCAATGGCAGCACGACGAATTGGCATTTTTATACGCTGACGTGGAACGGCAGTTCCACTGGCACAAATTTGTTCGCTTATTTTGACGGCAACCTTGTGGCGTCGAATTTGATGAATTCGTCCTTCTATAAAATCACCAACGATTTCAACTGGTTCAGCCTGGGCTGCTGGTCGCACGACGGCACGCCGCAATGGCAGGACACCGACGATTATCCGAACAACGGCTGGTTCAACGGCGTTCTCGGCGAATTCAGGAT
>JAICXV010000430.1 GCA_025934545.1 Verrucomicrobiia bacterium | reverse complement strand
GTAGCCCGTCATCTCGGCGCGTTTGCGAGCTGCGGTGAGTCGCGGGTCTTCGTTCGGCGTAGGGATGATCTTCGGGTGGAACGGCCACATGTCATTCGAGTACGGCAGGCCGAAGTAGAAATCGAAGCCATGTCGGGTGGGAAGAAACGGGGGCGCGTCGCCGAGGTGCCACTTGCCGATCATCGATGTTGCATAACCAGCCTTCTTCATTTGCTGGGCGAGCGTGATCTCGTTCGCGTTAATGCCGGTCTTCGCGTGTGGAAGGTGATTGAACATCAGGCTGTTGCGGACGGGATAACAGCCAGTCATGAGGGCGGCGCGCGAAGGGCCGCAGAGCGGCTGCGCGTAGAAATCGGTGAAGCGGACGCCTTCGGCAGCCATGCGGTCGAGGTTCGGAGTGTTGATCGTGGGATGGCCGTAACAGCCGAGGTCGCCAAAACCGAGGTCGTCGTCAAGAATGATAATGATGTTCGGTGATTTGGCGCTTGCCGAGACGACGGCGAAAAGCAAAATGAGCAGACACGTTAGTTTCCTGGCCATGACGGCGGAGAGTAACGCGGCGATTTGAAACTTTGAACCTTAAACTTTGAATTCACGTTATGCCGACTCGTTATAAATTTTGTTTTGGTCCGTGGAACATCAGCGAAGGCCAGGACCCTTACGGCCCAACAACGCGTCCCGCGCAGGATTTTGATTGGAAGCTTTGCGCGCTCAAGAAGCTTGGCTTCGACGCCATGATGTTTCACGACGACGACGCCGTCCCAGACATCGACGGCAAGTCCGACTCGCAAATCCGCAAGGAAGCAAAAGAGTTAAAAAAGAAGTTAGACGACGCCGGCATTGCGGCCGAGATGGTTGCGCCGCGCCTCTGGTTTTCTCCGAACACCATCGACGGCGCTTACACGAGCAATGATCCGAAGCATCGCCAATACGCAATCGATCGGTCGCTTCGTTGCATTGAGATCGGAAAAATTCTGGGAACGGATTTGATCGTGTTGTGGCTGGCCCGCGAAGGAACTTATCTGCGCGAAGCCAAGAACGGCCGACGCAGTGTGGATTTGTTGGTCGAAGCGTTCGACAAAATGCTGGCCGCTGACAAGAAAGCGCGGCTATCGATCGAACCGAAACCGAACGAGCCGATGGACCATGCTTACATTCCGACCATCGGTCATGCGCTCGCTATCGCACAATTGACGCGCGACCCGAAACGCGTTGGGTGCTTAATCGAATCTGCGCATGCGATTCTCGCTGGCCTGGATCCGGCGGATGAAATTGATTTTGCAATGGCGTTCGGGAAATTGTGGTCGCTCCATTTGAACGATCAAAACGGATTGAAGTTTGATCAGGACAAACCTTTTGGAAGCACAAATCTTCGCTCGGCCTTCAATCAAGTGCGCGCGTTGGAGCGCAACGGCTACGGCGCGAAGGGCGAATATGTATGCTTCGACGTTCATCCATTCCGCACCACGAAGCCGGAACATTGGCTGGCACATCTCGATAACAGCCGTAAAACATTTTTGCGATTGGTTGAGAAGGCCCGCTCGTATGACGATGCTACTGCCAAGAAACTGATTGCCAATCGCGATTACGCTGCGCTTGACCAAATGGTCATTGAGCATCTGTTAGGAAAATAACGCAAAAAAACCGGGCGACGGCCGGCTATGAACACAACCGCCGCCCGGCGTGTGCTCAGGACTGCCGGACCGGGAGGACGAGGTAGGACTGTTGCGGGCGCGCGGGAGGTGTCGGGCGCCATTCCATCGCAACGTCTACCACTCGGCGCATTTGCCTGAACCACCATTCGGCGCGAGTTTGGCGGCGATGCCGCTCGGTGCCCATGGTGGAGAGTTGCTGTTGCTCGAACCCAAGTTCCATCTGATTTGTTATAATCATGGAACCACTCTACAAACCTCACTTGGACAAAAGCTGTCCAAGTGAAAAAATACGGAAAATTTATTTAAATTTTTTGTAAAGCTCGTAATGATAGAGAGCTGCGACGACAATCGAGTGCCGGATTTTGCCTTCGGCGACCAATTTCGGAACGTCTTTTGGCCAAACCAAGTGCGTTTTCAAATCCTCACCACTATCAAAACTGACATCACAAACGCAGCGGCAATTTTCGACCAACACCGTGTAAGTTGAATTGCTCATGATCGCGGGATTGGGAAACACCTTGCCGATGATCTGCGCGTTTTCGCCTTCGTAACCGGTTTCTTCTTTGAGTTCGCGACACGCAGTTTCGATCGGCGATTTGTCAGTCTTGTCCATCACGCCGCCGGGAACTTCGAGTTCGACCGTGTCGGAACCGTGACGGTATTGCTCGACTAAAACCATCTGGCCATCGGCAGTGATTGGGATGACGTTCACCCAATCGGGAGATTCCAGGACGAACATCTCGTGCGCTTTGTTGGTGCGGGGCGAAACTTTTTCGTCTGAACGGACTTTGAACACACGAAAGTCGCCGAGAAATTTGGACGAGCGCTTTGGCCACGGTTTAATCATACGCAGCACTGATACCACTATTTTGTGGACGCGCAAAGCTCCTCGAATAAGATGCGAACATGATTTCACTCTGCCGCCGAGTTTTCGCACTGGCCGGAATTTTCGTAATCGCGCTTTGCGCCGTGGCCGCAAAACCAATTCGCGTCGTCGTCTGGGACGAACAACAGCCGGCGCAAAAACAGGCCTACACAAATTTTCTCGGAGAGACGATTGCCAGTTACTTGTCAAAACAGCCTGGGATTACCGCCAAATCCGTCGGTCTCAATGATCCGGACCAGGGCCTTTCCGCGTCAACTCTCGACAACTGCGATGTGTTGATTTGGTGGGGCCACCAACGTCATGGCGACGTCAAAGATGAGCACGTGCAGGACATCGTCCAGCGCATCAAAGACGGAAAAATAAATTTAATCGCTCTGCACTCGGCGCATTGGTCGAAGGTGTTCATCAAAGCAATGGCAGAACGGGCGATTGAAGACGCGTGGAAAACCGTTCCCGCAAACGAGCGAGCGAACGTCAAACTAAAAACAATTCCGGCGGATCTCGGCGGCCTCGCACCGGCCAATGGTCCGCTCACGCCGTGGTCGAAGCGCACAAAAGATGCGAGCGGTGCGAATATTTTAGAAGTGAAGCTGCCGAGTTGCGTCTTTCCCGCAGTTCACAATGAAGGCGCGCCGAGTCATATCACAACATTGTTATCCAACCACCCTATCGCCAAAGGGGTGCCGAAGAAATTTGATATTCCCCAGACCGAAGTTTATGCGGGGCCATTTCACGTGCCGAAACCGGATGCGCAGATTTTCGACGAACGGTGGGACACAAATGAAACGTTTCCGGCGGGTTGCCTTTGGACCGTGGGCAAAGGAAAGATCTTCTATTTCCGTCCCGGCCACGAGACTTACCCCATCTTCGCGCAACCGATTCCCCAGAAAATTGTGCTCAACGCGGTGCGTTACCTGGGTAAGAAGTAATTATTGTTCGCGTTTTTTGGCCGCGAGGGTGTGCGTCGGGTGGCCGTAAAAAACTTCGCCTGCTTCCATCATTGTTTCCGAGAGCGTCGGATGCGGATGGACCGATTCAGCGATGTCCTGGGCGGTCGCGCCCATCTCCACGGCGAGGACGCCTTCGGCAATCAATTCGCCGGCTCCATGACCCACAATGCCACCAGCGGGGTGGCTCATTTCATCGCCCGCGATGATGCCG
>JAICXV010000233.1 GCA_025934545.1 Verrucomicrobiia bacterium | reverse complement strand
TAGATTCTTCCCGTGTAGCTGAGCCGTCTCGCGTGCTCCAATTGTACACTGTTGTGAAGGTATCGGCGGTTTTGCCGTTAGCCGTAGTAATGCTTTGGTTGTGCATGTTGTTTGACCCGCCCGCGCCTGGCCACGCGACATTGGACGCAGACAGAAAATGTGTTGTTGTTCCGAGCGTAGTCGCGTCAAACAAACACCGTCAAGTGAAAACCCTTAAAAATATTTGACAGTTTCGACGAATTTTGAACTCAGGGAAAGCGCTTGACAAAGCATCGGGGTAAAGCCTAGCGTTGCCAATTCTCAATCAATTCGGCCGGGCCTTACAACCTCATGAAAACTATTTTTATTCACCCTGCGACAGTCTTGGTGGCGATGATCACAAGCATGGTCCTTTTCGAGGCGCCTGCTGCCGAAGCCGCCGGAAAAGTTTTAGTAGTGTTCGTGCATGGTTTCCGCGGAGCCGATTCGATCGAAAGAGCACAATATCAATTTCAAAATGAAAACCGTGACGTGAAAAGCGCGGCGTTTGCTGAGTTCTTGCCCTATTACAACGCCTTTAATGGTTTTCTGACGTCAAATTCCGTCCCGAACACCGACTTCGTAGCATTCAAATATAATACGTTTCGGTACTCAAATGTCGGTGCAGGGCGCTTCCTCAACATGGTGCTAAAAGGTCAGATTCCCGTTGACCCGAACTTCCCGTTCAACAACACACTGCCAAAAGGAGCGAAGCTCGGCGATTACGATCGTATTTATCTTATCACTCAGAGCAACGGTAGTTTGGTTGTTCGCGAAGCGATTTTGCAAGCGCTGGGTTTAAAGGATGATTCAACCGGGCCGGGTCATGGAAGCGTCAATTACCCGCGTGTGCTGGCGCGGGTACCCCTGCCGAACAAGGAAACGAAAAACACATTCCTGAAAATAGAAAAAGATGACCATCTCATTCGTGCTTACCAGAAAGCTACCGTTTTTGATATTTGCCCAATACTCGGCGGCCCCGCAGCCGCGCGAAGCGCCGCCAAGCCGATGGCGCGATTCGCCGAGTTGAATCCGTTCGGCAAACATAACGAGTGGCTGTTTAGTGAACACAATGTGGAGATGTATAACAATTTATTGTCAGACCGGCATTATACGTTTTGCATTGTGGGTGATGTGCACACAGGGGGCATTTGGAAGCAATTGAATGGCGCGAGCGAACCACGATGGCCGCTTGTGTTTGGAAAGGTCACATCATTTTTCAGGTTGCTGAATTGGCGCTCAGAAAACCTTAAATGGTTGATTCACTTCGAGCGCGCCAGGGGTAAAGATCCGGAGCATCATATCGAATTTTTTCAACAATTTGAGGGCAAGGACACTTGCGGCATCGCTGATGTTGCGACCAACAATCGACTTTATCAGCTGGCCCAGGAAGTTGCTGTTCAGGACGCGTTTAAAAGCGACCACTTGTTCCAGCAGAATTTTGAATTGCGGATCGGCATGGACGGCAACGGCGCTGTCAAACCGTATGCGCAGAATATGAGCACGAATGTTGATGACTACTCAATCAGTGACTTTGCCGCCGTGTACCGGAACGGATCGATTTATCACACGGTGATGGATGGATTTTTTGAACGCGAACAAACCCAGCATGACGCCGCAGACGGACACTTCAAAATCAAGCCTACAACGAGGATGGCACTCAATGAGCGCCATACCATTTTGGTTTTCTACAAACCCCTGCTGGATCGCATCGGAGCGGAAATGTTTGGGAATGGTTTTCAACAGTGGTATGCCTCGCGCGAAAGACGCCCCCCAGCCAACCAACCTCGCAACACGATTCAGTTAACGGCGATAGACGCGACTGCTCCGTGACGATAGCGAGCCGGTTGTCACTCACGAAGGAAGAGCGTCGCCGACGTTGATTTTGTGTTTTAAACAATAGGCTGAGTTGTCGACGTATTTGGTGGCCCAATACTTTAACTGCTTGCGCTCGTCAGCGGTGAGTTCTTTAACGATTTTTGCTGGCGAACCAAGGACGAGTGAGCCGGGTGGAATTTTCATTCCTTGTTTCACCAGCGCATTTGCGCCGATGAGACATTGTTCACCGATTTCGGCGCCGTCGAGAACGGTTGCGCCCATTCCAATGAGGCATTCGTCGCCAACAGTGCAGGCGTGGACAATCGCGGAATGGCCGACTGTAACGTAATTTCCAATGATTGCGCCGTAATCATCGGCCAGATGGACGACGGCGTTGTCCTGAATATTACTGTGATGGCCGACGACGATTTTGTTGATGTCGCCGCGCAAAACGGCGTTGTACCAAACGCTGGAATGGTCGCCGAGCGTGACGTCGCCGAGCACGACGGCGGTGCTGGCAATATAAACGTGCTGGCCAATCGACGGCTTTTTGCGCAGAAATGTATTCAGTTGTTGCTCGAGCGACACGTGAAAGTACTAAACCAGAACGAGTAGAAATGCCAGCGTATCGCAATTTGGTGCGGCGCGATGTTTGTTCTACATTTGTCTAGCGATGATTGAGAAAGATTCGATCAGTTCTTTGCCATCGGGCAAGGTTCGCAAAAAATTGCCGAGGTCGTTCAAGGACCTGACTCCGAGCCGTCATTTCAAGCCGAGTAAATTTTTTTATGAAATGGTTTGGAAGGCACTGTTAACGCCGCGCACGGGGCAACACAAAAAGCCGAAATTTCCAAACCTCACCCACGGGCAAGTGGCGTTGACGTGGATTGGTCATGCATCGTTCCTTGCACAATTCACCGACTTGAACGTGTTGATCGATCCCAACTTTGCCAATTGGCTTTTCTTTTTGAAACGGGTCAAGCGCGCTGGTGTGCGCCCGGAGGATTTGCCGCCGATTGATTTGGTTTTGTTGACGCACGCGCACTTCGATCATTTCCACCGGCCGAGTTTGCGAAAGTTGGCGTCGCCGAAAATTGCGGTGGTTCCGTGGGGCGTCGGTGATCTGGCGTCGGACCTCGGGTTCGGGCGGATTATTGAATTGAAGTGGTGGGAAAGTTTCACCCACGGCGACTGGCGCGTGACATTAACTCCGACGAAACATTGGGGCGCGCGTGTCCTTCGCGACGAACACCGCGGCTACGGCGGCTTCATCCTGGAGCATCAAGGACGACGCATCTATCACGCGGGCGACAGCGCATATTTCAATGGCTTCAAGGAAATTGGGCGGCTGTGTCCGCCGGAAATAGCTATGTTGCCAATTGGCGCGTATTACCCGGACTCGTTCCGCCACGTCCATATGGGGCCAGATGAGGCGATCAAAGTGTTTCACGATTTGCGTTCGGAATGGCTGGTGCCGATGCATTTTGGCGCGTTTCGTTTGGCGTTTGAAGACATGGACGAACCGCCGCGGTGGCTGCGCGAATTGGCTGCCGCGCATAATTTAAGTCAGCACCTGCGCATTCTCGAAGAGGGCGTGCCCACTGTTTTTTCGAAGCACAAAAGCTAAGCTGCGTGCAAGCGACTTCCAAATTGCACCAGACAATTTTTCGCGTTGTTGTCAGTTACGGAATCGCCGCGGGTTGTTTGTATTGGGTTTTTCACGACGTTAATTTGCGCGACCTGCTTCAGCCATTGCGTGAAGTGCGCTGGTGGATGATCGCGCCGTCGGTTGTTCTCGATTTGCTTGTTTACGTTTGCGGCGCCTGGGCCTGGCAGATTTTGTTGCGACCGATTGGCAGTGTTTCCATCGCCCGCGCGACCCAGGCGGTGTTCGCGGGACGGTTTGCCAATGATGTGTTGCCGGTGCACGTGGGTTATGTCGTTCGCATTTATCTGATGTCGCGGTGGCTGAAAGTGAAGTTTACGTCGGTCATCCCGTCGCTACTGGTGGAACGGTTGCTGGACGGGATTTGGCTGGCGCTCGGGATCGGTATTGCCGCGATATTTTTTCCGTTACCGCAAAATATTTCGCGCATTGCGCAAGTCTGGGCCGGAATAATTGTCTTCGGCCTGACGGTTGGCGGATGGATTGTTTTACGCAGTCGCTCTGCAACCCAAGACAGGCCGCGAGGTTTTTACAATTTGGGTTGGATCAGAAAACTTCGTGAATCAACGAGCCACATCGTGGAGCAAGTTCGCACAGTGGGACGTTCCAGGTTGGTTCTCGGTGCGCTGGCCGTTTCTCTATTGAAATTTATCGTGCAAGCGCTGGCGTTTTTGTTCGTGCTTTGGGCGTACGGGTTTCATTTCCCGATTGAAGTGCAGTTGGCGATTTTTGTGGTCGCTTACGTTGGCATGTCGATTCCGAGTACGCCGGCTAGCGTGGGGGTATTTCAGGTTTTTTGTATCGCGGGTTTGGAAGTGTTCCATGTCGCGAAATCGGTGGCGACCGGCTTTTCATTGCTGGCGTTTGTAGTGTTGACGTTGCCGCTGTCGATCGCGGGTTTTATCGCGCTGGGCCAAAGCGGGGTGACGCTAAAAGAAATCAAAGGGCGCGCGAACGATTGGCGTCAAGAATCGCAATAATTCTTAGCGACTCTTCATCGGCTCGGTGACTTTGTATTCCGGCGGAATCGGCGGCGAAAACATTCCTGTATCGATTTGTGGATTGGTGACGATGTTCGAGAAATCGTTACGCATTGTGGAGCCGTCGGCAAATTCCAGTTCGGTGCCGCGCAATAGATTTTGTTTCGTGTCAAAATCGACTTCGATTTTCGGCATCATGCGGCGCGCGGCGACCGATTTGGGTTGGAGCACCAGCCTGCAAAGATCGCCATCAAACTTTTGCGAAACGATGTTGTATTGCGCTTGCATGGCGGCGCGGTTTCTTGGGAAGCCCGCTTCCAACAAGGACAGGGCATCGCGCCACGGGCCGGTTTGCTGGCCGCCCAGAGAAAAACGCTCAGCGCGTTTGAGCTTAGGATATAAAATCATGAGTGAATCGGGGGCGCGCACGGCGATGGTCAGTGGCGGATTGCCGAGTTCCCATCGGAATTTGTTCGGTTCGGCGAACCAAACTTTTCCGTGGGCAGTCAGCGGTTGCGTCAGAGATTTTAATCGGCGTGTCTGCGTAAAATCCGCCTTCCAGGTATGAATTTTGGATTGGGCGTCTACGTCACTTGAGAGTAAGATATTCCAACGGCGATTTTGCGAATGATGCAGTATCTCCTACCGAATATCTTCATATTGTTCAGGCAGAGGCGGAAGCTAGTCAAAATCCTGCC
>JAICXV010000674.1 GCA_025934545.1 Verrucomicrobiia bacterium | reverse complement strand
GGATGCGCGTGTTGCAATGTTTTCAACACCGTGGACGCGTCCGGCACAGGAATCATATCGCCCGCAAAACACCGTATTGGCAACAGCAGCGTCAAAAACAAACGTAATCTCATCGGCTCACCAGACGCCCTGCGCGACAAAAGAGTTTCAAGTCAAAGGTCGTCTTGTAAATTCACGCGTGCGCGGCGAACCTCTTTCCACAGAAATGCCCGGAACCGACTTGCAAACCTGGATCAACGAACTGGACAGCGACGACGATAAAGTCGCGGGCAGCGCGCGTCGTCGACTCGTCGCGCAAGGAGCCACAGCGTTCGAACCTTTGATCGCCGCCGTCAACAAACCAAAAATCGTCGCGCAATATCGCGGTGCTTTGCGAGTTCTCGGCGACATTGCCTCGCAACGAAGTTCGTCAGATCAAACGCAGGTGACTTCCGCCGCGAGCGAGTCCTTACGCGAAATCCTTCTCCAACATCTCCATCAACGTGACGGCGCGGAGCGACGCAGCGTCATTGGTTGTTTGGGCCATTTAGGCGTAGACGCTCGCAGCGAATCGGCTTTGGTTGATTTGTGGAATAGCGAGAAGCGCGACGATCAGTTGCGAGTGCTGGCCGAAGCGCTCGGACGCGTCGGCACTGCAAACTCGGATACCGCGCTCGCCTCCTGCGCCAGCACTGCGCCGCTCGTTCTGCGCGAAGTCGCCAAGGCGCGCGCCGCCATTCGCGCCCGCACCATGCGCGCCGGCTCGGGAACCGGACACATCCTTGGTGATAAAATTTTGTCCGGCGTCCCAATACGACTGCGGTGTCGCGCTGGTTTAGGCGCGTTGTTACTGAAACATCTGCCCGAAACCATTCGCAACGCGCGCGAAACTGCTCCCGGCCAAATCGACGCCGAACTTTCCGGCCCATTGAACAGCCTTCTTCAATGCCGCCTCTGGAGCGAAGCCGTCTTCCTCGATCCTGTCGAATCAAAGTTATCCGCGACACAATCAATCGCCGCCGCTCTCTCCGGCTCAGCCGGCCATGTCATTCGCGAACTAACCCAAGGCGCACCGACCTGGCGTTTGCAATTGCCAAACGCTTCACGCGGTCAACTCCTCGACATCATCCGCGCCGCGCAAAATGCCGCGGCCGATTTGCCGAACAGTCCTGGTGACGCCGTTTGGGAAATCCGTCCGTCGGACGGCGCCATCGAACTGCGCCCGCGTTTCTGGACGGACAACCGTTTCGATTATTTGCGAAACAAAATCCCGGCCATGACCCATCCGCCGCTCGCCGCCGCCATGGCACTCCTCAGCCAACCGCGCGCTGACGATGTCGTATGGGACCCGTTTTGCGGCGCCGGCACCGAACTCGCCGAACGCGCCAAAGCCGGCCCCTACGCTCGCCTCATCGGCACCGATCGCGATGAAACCGCGATCAAAGCCGCACGCGAAAATTTAACAGGCATCGATAGAGTGACATTGGAACACGGCGATTCGCTGAACCTGCGCCTGCAGGGCGTCAATGTTTTGCTGACCAATCCACCCTATGGCCGCAAAGTGCAAGGCAGCAACCCATCGCAGTTGTTGCGCCGTTTGTTCGAACGCGCCAATCAACTGATGAAAAACGGCCGGATTATAATTTGCAGTCCGGTGCCCGAAGAAACTCGCGCTCAGGCCAAAGAACTCGGTTGGAAGACTATCGAATACTATCCCGTCGGCACTGACGCCCACAACCTCGAAGTCCAGATTTTCGCGCAACAAGTGTAGAGGTCGCGGATGCGCGGCCACGAACGGAATCCATATGCCGCCTTCGCGAGTTCACTCCATGGAAGTTTGCGTACTCACCAAATTAATGCCCGCGCGCACGAACAAATTCTGGCTGACCAATCCTGCCGCCGTTCGATCTTCGCGTTCTTCGCGCATGTCGTTCATTCGCGCGTAGATTTGCGCTTGCTGCTCGGCCGATTCAGGTTTCTCTTCCAACTTGCGCTTGCTCGCCGATAGCGTGTAAAGCGCCTCATCTTCGTGGTGCTTCGGATTCGAACTTTTTTCCACGCGCTGCCACAACGCCGCCAGGTCAGTAACGTTGCCAACGTTGTAATGGATATGTCGCTGCTGCGGGTCCAATCGGATAAGGTTAAACACAACCTCGTCACGCTCCGCTGCAGGCACAAACGTTTTTGAACCTTCGTCCGATAAACGTTCCCACGCGTTCAAATAATCCGGATCCAATTTCACCGCCACTCGATAGTGCGCCAACGCTTCCTTGTTCCGGTCCTGTTCGTCGCGCAGATAGCCCAGCAAATAATGCACTTGCGGTTTGTTCGGCGTCTTGTTCG
>JAICXV010000649.1 GCA_025934545.1 Verrucomicrobiia bacterium | reverse complement strand
TGTGCGACCAGTTGCTGCATTTGCGCGAGGTCCGGTTGCTTGCGGCTGTCCGTGAGCACGCCGGTGCCAAGCTTCACGACAATCCGGCTGGCGCTCTTTAATCCGTCTCGATGCATAAAAACCAAGCCTAGAGGATGGGGAAGAAAAGTGGAAGGCTGAACCCTACGGCTCGCTCGACGAAGCCCGGAAATGCTCAAACTTGAAATGTTCCGTCCCGCGATGTCGGTGTCCCGAGCTACTGGTGGGCGATGATATACGTCGTTAAGGCGCTTTGGTCCGTTTGAATTTGCGCCAAAAGCTGGACCATCGCCGTTGTGATTGCCCCGGCGTGGCTCTGAGCGGCGGTTTCATATTCTGTTCGGTTGAGATACGCCAACACGCGTCGAAGAACGTCGCCTTTGACGGCTTTGGACACTTTGCCTTTCACAGGTGTCAAACTGTTGAGCGTTTTAATCAGTGCCTTGTGGTGCTTGTTCTCGTATGTCGTGATCAGCTTGGCGAGTTTGATGAAATCAGCTTCGTGTGTGCCGATTGAATGACCATTGTAATAAGCGGTGAGCGAGCCATCCGTCAATTGGCCCTGGTCCATGACTTTTCCCGAAGCAGCGATGTACGCGCCGACCAACGTCACCTCTGCCGCGTCTATTTCCCACGCTGCATTGGTTGGGTCGAGGTTAGCCATAATATGCCGCATCGATTCAGCCGTATAGATTCCCAAAAAATCGGTGAGCACGATTTTTCCATTCGAGTTCAGCTGCGAAACACCAGACGCGTCGCACGCCGTCAGCAATTGAAACATCGCGGTATAGAAATGGCTCGCCTCCGTTGCATCTGCCGCCTTCAGGTAATTTTCCGTTTCACTTAAATAATCATTGTCCGAAGGATCCAGCAGCATGCGGCCAGGGGCGACGGTATACGTGCGGCCCGATTTTAACACCGGCGTTTGATACGAGACATTATAAAAATAGCTGTCTGGATTGACGGTCACGACTGTTCCCGAACCACTGGACAAAAGAATTAAATCCGATCCAACGACCACGACATGGCTGGCAGTTGCGGGCGAGATTAATCCCGGCGAGAAAATAGGAGACACCGTGCTTTGGATAGTCTGGGGAGAGAGGCTCTGTCCTTGTATTTGAACGGCCGCATCTTGAAATCCAGCGTCTCTCGTCTTGAAATACGGAAATATTTCGTTGGCGACTTTTGAGTTGTAGGATTTTATGTCACTTACCACCTGCGTCGCGGAGGCAATCGTCACCGGCGTTCCGTCGTCCGCAAGCGTCTTGGCATTGATTCCGTCAGTCGCCTGGAGGGTCGCTTGCAGATAAGTTTTTCCGCTGAAAGTCGCCAAGTCGATTGTTCGCGCTGAAGTCCTTGGTTGGACCAGGGCCGCGACTGAATTTTGCGCGGCGAGCACTCCTAACGTAACCAACAGCCAAACCGCCGTTGCGTTCCGGAAGTTAAATATCTGAGATCGGTGTTGTTTATTCATAATTTCACTCATGGTTGGTTGTTTTCACAAAGCGAACGAACTGAACCGAGATTGAACTTCCGCAGTATGACTACCTTAAGGGCCGAACTGTCGATTAACTGCGGTTGGCTGGAGCGTGGGACAGCCTTGTCAAATAGGCAATACTTTTATTGGCCGTCTTTTGCCCGAGTGGCCGATTACTCAAACTTTAACTTGAGCAGTTTTTTTGCGATTGGACGCAGATGATTAGAGTGGTCCGACTCGGGCGCGACCCCGCCAAAGCCACTTCCAGTGCGATGCAAAAATGCGACCAACTCCTGCTCGGAACGACTGCCAGCCAAAATGCGTAAAATGGGAAGAATGTAGTAAGCTTGAACGTCTTCCGGCATGAGGTCTTCGAAACCGCTTGGGTTCCAATCCTCTTGCAGTATCTGGCGGATGGACGTCTGGATGTCGACGGGACGTTTGCGCCTGGCGGTTTTCATAGATGCAGCATACGACATTTTCGGTTGATAGCTCAATCGGGTAATCCAATGAGATACAAACACCTTTGCCGCATCAACGGTTTCGGCTACGCTTTCCAACGCAGTGAAAGTTAATCTCGCATATGGACGCGGCCATGTTGCCGTCGAATTACCGGACGATCGGACGACGGTCATTGCGCCGACGCACCGTCCAGCGTTAGCCGATGAGAAGGGCGCCGTGATGGCCGCGCTGGCCAATCCAATCGGCGCCAGGTCGCTTCGTGAATGGATCAAGCCAACCGACAAAGTTGTCATCGCATTTACAGATCTGACCCGCGCGACGCCGAACCATCGCCTCATACCATGGCTGCTCGAGTATTTACGTTTTCATCCGCGCGAAAATATTACGTTGCTGAACCAACTCGGCACGCATCGGCCCAACACAAGAAACGAGTTGGAAAAACTACTGACGCCGGAAGTCGTTCGCGATTATCGCGTCATCAATCACGAGCCGGAAAATCC
>JAICXV010000759.1 GCA_025934545.1 Verrucomicrobiia bacterium | reverse complement strand
TGGCGCTCTGCATCATCGGAGGCGCGGGCCTCCTTTTGTTCAAACGTAACCAGAAAACATGGAACGTTCGCGAAGCCAAGGTCGGCGAATTGGTGTTTCCGAATTTCAAACTGAACGACGTCGCGGCCATCCATGTTAAAGGGCAGAAAGACTTCTGGGTTGTCCGCACCAACGGCACCTGGCGCGTGCCCGTGCGTTACAATTACGCGGCAAATTATGACCAGATCAGCGGGCTATTGCTGGACGTAAAACAGATGAAGGTGCTGCAGTCGGAAATGGTCGGACCTTCGTTGCGGCCGCGCGTTGATCTTGGTGAGCCGGGCAGCGAGACAGGCGGGGGAACGTTGATCGAATTCGCGGACGCCAATGGGAAGATCATGAACTCGTTGTTGCTCGGCCGTCGTCACGATCGCAAGCAAAACGAGAATGAGCCTCTGGGCATGCACGGGTGGTTCGATGGCCGGTATGTTTTAATTCCGAGCGAACCGAATAACGTTTTATTGATTCCGACGGAATTGCCCGGCGCGGCCTATGATCCGAGTGGTTGGCTGGACAAGAAGTTTTTCAAAATTGAAAATCCGAAATTCATCGGCCTGGTGTCGCCTGATCCGGCGAAGAATTGGGAACTGGTCCGCGAGACGCCTAATTCGAAATGGACGTTGAATGGCGCTAATCCAGGAGAAACGCTCGACCGCGAAAACATGGCGCGTGCGACCGAGATTTGGAACTGGCCGACTTTCATTGATCTTTTGTCCAATGCGCCGCCCGCAGAAACGGGGCTCGACAAGCCGACGGTGGTGACGGTGGTGACGTTCGATAACGTCGCTTACACGTTGAAAATCGGCAAAGCCATTGGAGAGGATTATCATTACATGACTATTTCCATCGCCGCGGATTTTTCTGCCGGCCGGATTCCAAGCCCGGATGAAACGCCGGCGGACAAACAGAAACTGGACGAAGAATTCCAGGCGAACCGAAAAGTCGTCCAGGAAAAGATCGAAAAGGAACGGGCGTTTTCGCAATGGGTTTTCGTCTCCGGCGATTGGCTGAATGTCGTGCTGCGCGATCGTTCGCAATTGGTCGCGGCCGCACCGGCAACACAGGAAGCCAGCCGAAAATAATTACTGGGTAACGACGCTGATCGTGACCGGCACTTCCAGTTGCGGCAGCGATTGTAATGACGTATCCACAAGAACTTTCCCGGTGACAAATCCCCTGGGCACTTCGTCGAGTTTGAGAACGAGATCGAAAGTTTTGCCCGGCTGTTTGGGCACAACCTGGACGCTTGTGCCTTTAATACTGCACGTGGCGTTTTTGATCTGCACTTCGTGACCGAGGAGAGACCGAAGTTGCACGCTGCGCGAAAGCGCGCTCGCCGGATAATTCGTCAAAGCACGGCCGTGGTCGGCAAAGACCCAATAGAGTCCGTGCGGACTGGCGGCCAATTCGCCCTCCAATTCGCCGATGACCGTAATTGTCCGGACCGAGTTCGTCCCTGCCAATTTGGAATTGTAGAGCTTGATCGTCCCGGTGAAATGGGGCGGAACTTGCGGCAAGCGTTTTACGGTCACATTGATTTGGCCCGTGTTGTCGCCGGGCTTGGCATCAACTGCAGCGGTGACCCACTCATGTGACGCCACGATTTTATCGATGTCGAGTGGTTGGTCATCGGGGCGGGTGATAGTAAAACCGTCGGTGGCTTCGTCTTTGGCGGCGGGAACAGTGACCCGCACGGACTTGGTCGG
>JAICXV010000474.1 GCA_025934545.1 Verrucomicrobiia bacterium | reverse complement strand
TATCATCGGCGCGACTGGCACCGGCAAATCCACGCTGCTTTTCAATTTAATAAAGCAGGACTTGGAAAACGGAGCAGGCGTCGCCGTTTTCGATCCTCACGGTGATTTGATCGACCGCGTTTTGGACGCCATTCCCTCGCATCGCATCAACGACGTTGTTTTGGTTGACCCGTCCGACGAGGAATATTCGATCGGCTTCAATATTCTTTCTGCTCACAGCGAACACGAAAAGACGCTGCTCGCTTCCGACCTCGTTTCGGTTTTCCAACGCCTCTCCACGTCGTGGGGCGATCAGATGCAGAGTGTTTTGCAACAGGCAGTGCTCGCATTCCTAAACAGTGACCGCCATGGCACGCTTGCCGATTTGCGACGCTTCTTGATTGAGCCGCAATTCAGAGCGGAATTCCTGAAATCCGTCAGCGATCCCAATGCCCTCTACTACTGGCACAAAGGCTTTTCGCAGTTATCCGGCAACAAGTCCATCGGTCCGGTCCTTACGCGCCTCGAAATGTTCCTCGCGCAAAAGCCCATTGCATACATGGTGTCGCAGCCAACGAACCGCTTGGACATCGGCCACGTCATGGATACCGGCAAAATATTTCTCGCGAAACTGCCGGAAGGCTTATTAGGCCGAGAAAACTCGTATTTGTTGGGAACGCTCCTCATTTCCAAATTCCACCAGCTTGCTATGGCTCGCCAGGCAAAGAACATCGCCGCGCGGCGTGACTTCTGGATTTATGCGGACGAGTTCGCAAATTTCATCACGCCTTCCATGGCTGAAATCCTTTCCGGTGCGCGCAAATACAGAATCGGCCTTACGCTTGCGCACCACGAATTGCACCAGTTGCAGCGCAGCCCTAAAGTGGCGAGTGCGGTGATGACTCACCCATTTACACGGATCGTTTTCCGCGTCGGTGACGATGACGCACGTAAATTGGCCGACGGGTTTTCGTTCTTTGAAGCTAACGATCTAAAAAACTTGGAAACGGGTCATGCAATCGCTCGCGTCCAGCGAAGCAGCTTCGATTTCAATTTGCGCGTAATCAGTCCCAAACAGGTTGACGAAGCGGGCGCAGCCAACCGAAGACAAGAAGTCATTACGGCTTCGAGAAAAAAATATGGAACGCCACGGGCGGACGTGGAAGCGATGCTACGCCAGGCATGGGTTGTCGAGCAGGGCAAGCCAAAATACGCGAAACCGGAGCGGCCATTGACGGAGAGAGAATCTCTCCCCACCAAGCCAATAGATACCATCATTTCAAAAGCTGTTGAGGCTCCAAAAACATCAATCGCACCGCACCTGACAGAACCAGGCGAAAAACCTGCCGGTGAAACAGAGCGAAAGCCGCTCGCGCCGACAGACAACGTAGAGGACGAGAACGAGCATCTGGCCATTAAGAACCGCATCCGTACCGAAGCGGAGACGTTGGATTTCACGGTATCATTTGAAGAGCTTGTACCTAACGGAGGGAGGGTGGATGTCGTTCTCCGCCGAGGAAAGACGACCATCGCGTGCGAAGTGACCGTAACCACGCCCGTCGAATACGAAGTCGCGAACGTCAAGAAATGCCTGGATGCGGGCTTGGAGCACGTCGCTGTTATTTGCAAAAACCGAAAGAAGCTCGATCGAATCCAGAACGCACTGGCGCATGAAATCGCCGGGGACAAGCTGCATAATGTCGGCTTCTACGCGCCCGAACAGTTTGTCGCGAAGCTGCACGACATGGCTGCAAGCGATCAGGAAGGCGGCGAAGTGGAACGCGCAAAGCCACGCAAGCGGGAGATAAAGCTTAGCGGACCTATGCTTGACGAAAACGAACGCAAAGAGCGCGAACGCGCGATGCTCCGCGACCTTGCGGCAATCATGAAACGCCGGCCTGCGGCGTAGCGGGAGTGGAAGAAATCGGCTTCTGTGGATTCGTGCCGAAGAGCGGCAGAGCCGTTACCGCATTTTTCAGCGTTGCGATCTCCAGATGCGTGTATCGCGTGTTCATCGGTTTGGAAGAGTGACCGGTCAGTTTCATGCGAACCTCTTCGGCGACGCCGGCATTCGCCAGGGCCGAGTTGAAACTGTGGCGCAGCGAATGAAACGTGCGTTTGGAGAAATTGCGCGTTCCCTTTCCCTTGGCCGTCATCGTGTCGACACCGGCATTCTTCATGATGCGCTTGAATCCCTCGCTTAAGCCATGCTTGCCGCCCGGCCCTTTGTTTGCGAGCTTGGGACACAGGAAGCCGGTCGCGCCGAAAGTTGCCAGATACTTCAAATGCTCGATCAGATTAAAATGAATGGGCACGACGACCTTCTTTCCCGTCTTTTGCTGGTTATAGATTACCACGCCCTGGTCGGGGATGACGTTCTCCCATTTCATGTGCACGCAATCGCTCAGCCGTGCGCCTAAAAAATATCCAAGCAGAATCAGCGTTTGCCATTCCAGGGTTGGAGCAGCACGCAATAGCTTTTCAACGTCCTCTCCGCTGAAGATGTCGCGCTCCGAACTCTCGTCTTTGGGCAAGCGGACCGCCGCTACGGGATTTTTAAGGATGATGCTGTATGCTTCGGCACGGCGGAATGCGCAACTGAGCGTTTTGACGTCGATGATCGCGGTCTTCGGCGCGACCCCTGACTTGAGACGCCAGGTCAAGAAATCCTCGATGTCCTTCGGCATAATGCCCGGAACCGGCCGTTTCTTCTTGTCCGTCGGATTTGCGAGGAACAGCTTCACCGTGTTCTTGTAGCGCTCATACGTCGTCGCAGAATTGCGCGCAGCGACATTATTCAGCCAATCGTTGAGATATGTTTCGGTAGTCGGGGCGATCAAAGTGTCGCCGGTGACCTTTTCGGAAACGTCGCTCAGCAACTTGCGCAAATGAATCGTAGTGAGCGAACCCGCTTGCGCCTTCTTTTCGACGCGTTCCAATTCGATCGCGATTTCAAGCGCCTGACTGCGAATCGTGCTTTTGGTCGAACGCTTGAGCTGCCGCCCGTCGCGGCTGGTGAAACATGCGGTCCAATACTTGGAGTTGTTTCTTTTGACGACGCTTGCCATATGCGAATGTGAGAATATAAGTGAGAATAAAAAGCTCAATAACAATCGTACTTAAAAAACACATTTACCTGTAATTAAACGTCTTGAAAAAGGTGAAACGAAACGAGGGTTCGATTCCCTTCACCCGCTCCATTCTTCTTATCGGAGCCTCCGCCTCATGCGCCACCTCGCGGCTTTCCTCGCAGGGGCGCTCGTCGCCGGCCCGGCAATCGCGCAGACACAGGCCGAGACCCAGGCGCTCGACCTGCTCAAGCGCGGTGTCGCCTTCCGCACCGTCTCGGGCGCGGCCAACCAGACCTTCGACTACGCCACCTATCTCAAGTCGCAGCTCGTCGCCGGCGGGTTCGCCGAGGGCGATGTCCGCGTCGAGAAGCTGGGGGACACCGCCTATCTGGTCGCGCGCTTTCGGGGCAC